>DASWIU010000127.1:0-8116 GCA_036397515.1 Desulfurivibrionaceae bacterium
TCTCGGCGATGGCCTTGTCTGGGGAAAGCCCACCCCGGAAACCGGCCGGGCCATGGGGGGGTATATCGAGGAAGGGGTGCGGCTTGTCCGGCAGGGGCAATTGGCCGGCTTGGTGACCTGCCCCATCAGCAAGGGTGCGCTGAAGGCCGGAGGCTATCGGTTCCCCGGGCACACCGAGATGCTGGCCGAGCTCTGCCAGGCAAGGGATTTTGCCATGATGATGGCGGGCGCCAAGCTTAAAGTTACCCTGGTCACCATCCATCAACCCCTGGCAGAGGTGCCTGGTGCCATTACCCAGGAGGCGGTGCTGCGGATGATCGGGATCACCGGCCGGGCCCTGCGGGATGATTTCGGCGTGCGTGCGCCCCGGCTGGCCGTGGCTGGCCTGAATCCCCATGCCGGGGAAGAGGGCATGTTCGGCGATGAGGAACAACGGGTCATTGCCCCGGCTGTTGCGGTCGGGCGCAGGGCCGGTTGGCTGGTCGAGGGACCGTTTCCGCCGGATACGGTGTTCAATAAGGCGGTGGCCGGGCAGTTTGACGCGGTGATCTGCATGTATCACGATCAGGGCTTGATTCCCTTCAAGCTCCTGCATTTCAGCGACGGGGTGAATGTGACCCTGGGGCTGCCCATGGTCCGGACCTCGGTGGACCACGGCACTGCCTACGATATCGCGGGCAAGGGGCTGGCTGAGCCGACGAGCCTGGCCGCCGCGGTTGCCATGGCCGGGGTCATTGTCGCCAACCGGCAAAAACTGTCGGCTGCAAACGGTAAGCGGTAAAGGACATTACGGGATGGAAAGAAAAGGATGGCTCATCGCCTTTGAAGGAATCGACGGCACCGGCAAAACCACCCAGATAGAGCTGCTGGCCGAGGTTCTGCGCCAGCGGGGCTTGAGCGTGGTTGTCACCCGGGAGCCAACCGATGGGCAGTATGGCCGCAGAATCAGAGAGTTGTATAAGAACCGCAAGAGCGTCACCCCGGAGGAGGAGCTGGCTCTGTTTCTCGATGACCGGCGCGAGCATGTGGCGCAGGTCATTGCCCCGGCCCTGGCCGGCGGCAAGGTGGTGCTCACCGACCGGTACTATTATTCCACCGCGGCCTATCAGGGCGCGGCCGGGCATGATCCGCAAAAAATCATCGCCGCAAATGAATTGTTTGCGCCGGTGCCGGATATGGTTATTATGCTTGAAGCGCCGGTGTCTCTTGGGGTGCACCGGGTCCAGAAGCTCCGCGGCGAGACCCTGAACGATTTTGAACAGGAAGAGACCTTGGCCCGGGTGGCCGGGATTTTTGCCGAGCTCAAGGGCAAAAATATCCGGCGTATTGACGGAACAGGGAGTGCCGGGGCCGTGCATGCCCTGATCATGGAAAACGTGGCCGAACTTTTTGGGGCGGCATAAAGGTGGTTGTCTCGGTGGGGTATGCGAGTGCGGGCAGGAAAATCATGGGGCTGGTCAAGGAAGATTCCGCGACTAAGGGGGGAAACTGTATGCTGAAGCGTCTGCTGATTGCCGGTGGTTTAGCCCTCTGCTGCCTGTCGTGCACCCCGGCCATTCAGGGGGTGCCCGGTCAGCCGCCCTTTGCCGCGGATCTCGAACCCTATGAGGAGGCGGTGGACAAGGGCTGTGCCTATTTTAATTTTCTCTGGGGCAAATCGGCCGAGATTGAAGAGCGCTACGATGAGGCCATCTACGCCTACAAGCAGGCCCTGGTCTGCGACCGGCTGGCCGGGCACGTCATGCGCTCCCTGGCCGGGCTGCTGGTGAAAACCGGGCAACAGGAACAGGCCGTTGAATGGGTGAACAAGCTCATCGCCCTGAATCCGCAGGATTCGGAATCCCGGGCGCTTTTGGCCAATCTCTACAGCGTCATGGAGAGGTACCAGGAGGCGGCCGAGATGTATCAGGCCATCCTGGTCGATGATCCGCAAAATTTCAATGTCCGGCTGCTGCTGGGCGGGCTGTATGCCCGAAGGCACGATTACGAGAAGGCGCGGCAGGTTCTGGAAAAACTGGTGGAACTCAACCCGGACTCCTATGCCGGTTTCTATTATCTGGCCAAGCTCTACCAAGAGATGCGTCTGTATGATCAGGCGGCGGAGGCTTTCGGCAAAGCCCTGACCCTCAACTGGTCGCCGATGCTGGCCTATGAGGCGGCGGAATTGCAGGAGCAGGCGAAGCGTTACCCCCAAGCCATTGCCATCTACCAGCGGATTATTGAAGAAGATCCCTCCGACGAGCGGGCCAGGAGCTTTCTGGCCACTGTCTATTTCCGGCAGGGAGAGGTGGATAAGGCGTTGCAGGAGATGGAAAATCTGCGCGACATCTCGGCCGACCCGGTCAAGGTCGAGCTTGCCATCTGCCGGATTCTCCTCGACGCCGGCAGACGCCTTGAAGCGGTCACCCGGCTGAATGCGATCCTCAAGAAAGATCCCCATGCAGACGGCGCCAGGGCGCTGTTGATCCTGGCCTATTACCAGCAGGGCGATCTCGCCACCACCAAGAAGCTTCTGCGGCAGGTGCGGCCGGCCAGCCCGGCCTATGAGGAGTCGGTGATCATGCTGGCCAGAATCCTGCAGGAGGAAAAGGATTTTCCCGGGGCGGAAAAGGCCCTGCGGCAGGCCATGGCCGACAAGCAGCACCTACGGCTCAATTTTTATGTGGCCCTGGCAATGCTCTACGCAGGCCAGGACAAGATCGACAAGGCCCACGGGGTATTCACCCAGGCCTTTGCCGATTTTCCCGACAATGTGGAGGTGTATTACGAGTATGCCCTGTTTCTCCACAAGCTCAATGACACGGCCGGGGCCATGCACCAGATGGAAGAGGTGCTCAAGCGCGAGCCGAACCATGCCCGGGCCCTGAATTATGTGGGGTACACCTGGGCCGAGGAGGGGCGGAATCTGGAAGAGGCCAAGGCCTATATCGAACAGGCCGTCGCCCTGCTTCCCAAGGATGGCTTTGTCCGGGACAGCATGGGCTGGGTCTATTATCGGCTGGGGGATTTTCCAGCCGCGATCCGGGAACTGGAGCTGGCAGTGGCGCTTTCCCCCGATGATCCGACGATCTACGAGCACCTTGGCGATGCCTATCTGAAAAACAATGACCATGCCATGGCGCGGCAGGCCTATGTGAAATCGCTGGAACTCCATGAGGAAGAGGAGAAGAAGGCGGCGGTGCGGAGCAAGCTGGAGGCCTTGCCTCCCGAGAACGGCCAGACCGGCGGGGCGAAATGAAACGCCGCCTTCTGCCGGCCTGGCTGGGGGGGCTGGCCCTTGTTCTGTTGTTGAGCGGCGGATGCGCCACCCTGCCGGCCACCCTGCCGCTTGCCGATCCGCAGCAGCAGCAAGTGGTGGTCCAGTTTCAGGAGGCCATGGCGCGGCAGCAGGATTGTCCCTGCTGCCTGGATGCCCAGGTGCGGCTTTCGCTGAAATCTCTGGTGCAGAACGGCACCATCTCCGGCTTTGTCCAGGCCAAGGCGCCTTCCTTTTTGAAATTTACCGGCCTCAATCCCCTGGGCCAGCCCATGCTGTTCTTAGCCACGGACGGAACTTTTTTCCACTATGTCTCGGTGCCGGAGGGCAAGGGGTATGAGGGGCTGGTCACCGCTACCGCTTTTAAGAAATATGCCCCTCCTGGTTTTGATCCGGCCCACGGGTTCTACTGGCTTGCCGGCCGCTTAGCCCCTGAAAAGCCGCGGATTTTTTCCGTGGCCCAAGACCCGGAAGAACAGGGCCTTTTCTGGCTGGAGCTTGCCTACGCGGCTGACGATTTCGAGGGAAAACCGCTTCGCCACCATGTGCTTTTTGACCCGGCCCAGCAGGTGATCCGGCGGCATCTGGTGGCAGACGCGGATGGCCGGATCATGGTCGATGTCCGCTATGACGATTATGCCAAGGCCTCCGAAGGCGGTTCGGACAACTGCCGACTGCCGGGGCTGATCAAGATTCACGTCAATCATAACGGTGCGCTCATGGAGCTCACCCTGGGGGACTGGCTGCCCGATGCCGACTTCAGCGTGGGAGATTTCCGGGTGGATCTGCCTTTAGGGTTCCAACTGGTGCCGGTTGAATAACAAGTAGCATCTTTTGCTTTGGCTCAGGCCAATATTAAAACGCTCAACCGATCCCAACCGGTCGGTTTTGTACAGGAATTTTAGCCCAAGACCGAAACCGGGCTTAACACTCTAAGTTGTAACTGCTCAGCAGTGCCGCAGATGCGCGGAAGAGGCTTGCGAAGTGTGCTATTGCACATGAGCCAAGCCGATGACAAAGCAGATGCGGTGCTGCTGAGCAGTTGCCAGGAATTACGGATGATTAGCGAGATAGACGCCCTGCTGCCGCAGGTAAGACAGCCCAGCAGATACGGCGGCAACGAGCTGCATGTGGTGAAAAAGGATTGGGACGCGGTTTCCCTCCGTATGGTCCTGGCCTTCCCGGATCTCTACGAATTGGGCATGTCCCACCAGGGGCTGCAGATCCTCTACCATATCGTCAATGCCCGGGAGAATATGCTGGCCGAACGGGTCTATACCCCGGACCGCGATCTGGAAGAGCTGCTCCGCGCCCACCAGCTGCCCTTGTTTTCCCTGGAATCCCAGCGGCCGGTGGCTGATTTCGATATCCTCGGCATCACCCTGCCCTACGAGCTCTGCTACACCAATATCCTCACCATCCTTGCGCTGGCTCAGCTTCCCTTCCGCAGCGCCGACCGGACCGGGGCGCATCCCCTGGTGATCGGCGGCGGCCCATGCGCTTTCCATCCCGAGCCGGTGGCGGATTTCTTTGACGCCATTCTCCTGGGCGACGGGGAGGAGGCTATCCTGGAGATCGCCGAGGTGGTTCGCGTAGCCAAGGAAAGCGGGGAAGAGCGGCCAGCGGTTCTGGAGCGGCTCAGCCGGATCGAGGGGGTCTATGTTCCTGCCTTTTTTGAGCCGCGCTATGGTGAGAGCGGCAATTTTCTCGGGGTGCAGACCCTTTCCGGCAATGGCCTGGTCCGGCGGCGGATTCTTGCCGACCTGGAAGGCGCCAGCATCGAACAGCCCCCCCTGGTGCCGCTTACCCGGATTGTCCACGACCGGCTCGGCCTGGAGATCGCCCGGGGCTGCACCCGCGGCTGCCGTTTCTGCCAGGCGGGCATGATCTACCGGCCGGTGCGGGAGCGCACCCCGGAAAAGATCTTTGCCCTGGCCGAAAAAGGCATTGCCGAGGGCGGCTTCGAGGAGCTGGCCCTGCTCTCGCTCTCCACCGGGGATTATTCCTGCCTGAGCGAGCTGCTCGTCCGGTTGATGAACCGTTTTGCCAAGGAGCATGTTTCCGTCTCCCTGCCCTCCTTGCGGGTCGGCACCCTGACCCCGGCGATCATGGAGCAGATCAAGCGGGTGCGCAAAACCGGCTTCACCTTGGCCCCGGAGGCAGGAAGCGACCGGCTGCGGCGGGTGATCAACAAGGGGATCACCGAGGAAGACCTGCTGGCCACGGCGGATGCCGCCTACGGCCTGGGTTGGAAACTGATCAAGCTCTACTTCATGTTCGGCCTGCCCACCGAAACCGAGGAGGATGTGGCCGCGATTCCTGCCCTGGCCCAGAAGGTGCTCAAAGCCGGGAAAGGCGGCAATTGCCGGGTGAACGTGAGCGCCGCCACCTTTGTGCCCAAGCCCCATACCGTGTTTGAGCGGGAGCCGCAGCTCTCCATGGAAGAAGGCTATGCGCGGATGGATGCGGTCAAGAAACGGCTCTATGGCAAGAATTGCACCCTGAAACGCAATGATCCGCGGATGAGCTTTCTGGAAGGGGTTTTTTCCCGGGGCGACCGCCGCTTAAGTCGCTTGTTGGAGGAGGCCTGGCAGCGGGGCGCCCGCATGGATGCCTGGTCCGAGCATTTTGATCTGACCCGCTGGCAGGAGGCTGCTGTTGCCTGCGGCATTGAGTTGGAGAGCTATCTGCGCCGGAGGGAAGTGGATGAACCCCTGCCTTGGCAGCATCTTGGCGTCGGGGTTCGGGATGACTTTTTTGCCGAGGAATACGCCAAGGCGTTGCGGGAAGAGTATACCCCGGACTGCCGGGTGCATGGCTGCCAGCACTGCGGGGTCTGCGACCTGAAAACCCTCAAGCCCGTCGTGCATCACCGCAAGCAGGAGGAGGGCGGGACCGAGGCGGCAGCGCCAGAAACGGTTCTGCCGGAGGAGACCTCCGGGAAACAGATTCTCCGCCCGCATTTTGTCTACAAGCTCACCTATTC
Organism: Desulfurivibrionaceae bacterium; assembly: GCA_036397515.1. GTDB lineage: Bacteria > Desulfobacterota > Desulfobulbia > Desulfobulbales > Desulfurivibrionaceae > Thiovibrio. Next base: position 6,243 of record DASWIU010000127.1, read on the forward strand.
CCGGCTGGGCAATGCCAGGTTGCTCAGCCATCTGGAGCTGCTCCAGGTTTTTTTCCGGGCCTTCAATCGGGCCAAGCTGCCGCTTAATTTTTCTCAAGGGTTCAACCCGACCCCCAAGGTTTCCTTCAGTCCGGCCTTGCCTCTGGGCACGGAGAGTCTGGCGGAGGTGGTCCTCATCGATCTTTGGGAGCCGCTTGCTGACCTGGGCGCCTTTGTGCCGGCGATGAACAAGCAGCTTCCCGAGGGGCTGGTCGTGAGTCAGGCGGTGCTGGCAGGCAAGGAACATACCGGCACCATGGTCACCACCTATCATCTCCGCCTGCCCACGCTGCCCCCTCAGGTCGAGCTGGACCGGGTCATGGCCCAGGAGAGCCTGCCGGTGGTGGTTGTCCGCAAGGGGCTGGAAAGGCAGCTCGATCTGCGGCCCCTGCTGCAGGGAATGCGTCTGACCCCGGAGGGCCAGCTGGAAATCTCCTTGTTCAACGCGCCCGGCCAGCCGGGCGGCAAGCCGGTGGAGGTGGCAGCCAAGCTTTTCGGGCTGCTCGAAGAAGAGGCCCGCCGGATCAGGGTTTTGAAGGTGGCGAGCGAGCCGTATCTGGGAAGTGAACAGTGAAGGGTTGATGAACTCGCAACAACTGCCCTTCGACAGGCTCAGCACGAACGGATATTGTCTTAACGTATTGATATTCCGTTCGTGCTGAGCCCTTCGGCATGCTCAGGAGAGCCCTGTCGAAGCACCTGTTTGAAACAAAACCCGAGTTGTTGCGAGGTTATCAAGAGTTGATCGTCTCGAAATAAATCAATTTACCTTTTTGGTGAGAGTCATGGCTACCGAACTGCTGATCAACGCCACACCCTACGAGATCCGGATTGCCCTGGTGGAACATGGCAATCTGGTGGAGTTTTACCTGGAGCAGCCCCGGGAGAAGGGGCTGGTGGGCAACATCTACCGGGGCCGGGTTGTCCGGGTGCTCTCCGGCATGCAGGCGGCCTTTGTCGATATCGGCCTGGAGCGCACCGGCTTTCTCTATGTGGATGATGTCCATATCACCACCGATGATTTTGAAAAGCGGTTGGCCAAAAGTGACAAGGCCGAGGATTGTGGCGGCGGCTGTTGCGGTAACGAGACTCCGGATTCCCTCTGTCGGCGTACCCCCGGTCTGAACATCGGCGATCTGCTCACCGAGGGGCAGGATATCCTGGTGCAGATCTGCAAGGAGCCCCTTGGCACCAAGGGGGCCAGGCTGACCTGTAATATCACCTTGCCTTGCCGGAACCTGGTCTTCATGCCCATGACCGATCATATCGGGATCTCGCGCAAGATTGAGGACGAAACCGTCCGCAAGCAGCTCCGCCAGGATATCGAAACCCTGCGCCCGGCCGGCACCGGGTTTATCGTGCGGACCGTGGCCGAGAATGCCACCAACGAGGATCTTGAGGCGGATATGGAGTTTCTCCTCCATACCTGGGGGGAGATTCAGGATATCGCGGCCAAGGCCGCGGTCCCGAGCCTGGTCTACGAGGATCTCGATATCACCCTGCGGGTGGTGCGCGATATCTTTTCTCCCGAGGTGGAGCGGGTGGTGGTCGATGACCGGAAAACCTTCAACCGGGTGCAGCATTTTGTCGAGACCTTTGCCCCGCGGTTGCAGGGGAGGGTGCAGTTTTCGGACAGCCCGATTCCCCTGTTCGACGCCCATGGGGTCGAGATGGATGTCAACCGGGCGCTGGACAAAAAGATCTGGCTCCGCTGCGGCGGCTACATCATCATTGAAACCACCGAGGCCCTGACGGTTATCGACGTGAACACCGGCCGCTATGTCGGCAAAAGCGGGCTTGAGGAAACCATCTTCAAGACCAATATGGAGGCGGTG
>DASWIU010000128.1:0-2158 GCA_036397515.1 Desulfurivibrionaceae bacterium
CCGCTGTGAATATCCAAGGTCCGGGCAACGCTGTCGTAGGTGGCCTCGATGTTCGACTCCAGGCTGCACCTCCGGTCATAGTTGGTGTGGGTAAAAACGAGCCGGTAGACCGTGGCGCCTTGGGGAACAACCTCCTCGACATATGCGACATGGCCGGTGGGCATCTTTCTCCGATTATTGGCGGCAAGGATGAGGATGCTGCCGGACCGGGGCACAAGCGAGGTGTTGCCCCGCTCTTTTTCACAGGCAAACCAGGTGAGGGGGCCGTTTTCGTGGCCAATGCGGCAGCTGTCGATCCCGCTCCGGCAGCGGGCAAAGGGAAGGCTCTGGGGTTCGCAACGCCTCGCCTTTGCCTTCTTGCTGCCCCCGCTTCCGGGGCGCAACTGAAAGCACTCCGCCGTGGTGCGCCCCTGCCCCCCACGAGCGGGGAGGATATCCTCCGACACAGAGACCTGCTCGGGGAGCGGCTCGTTTGCCGGGGCAACGGCCATCCCGCTTTTCTGATTCATGGTGGAAGCCAAGCCCCCTGTCTCCTGCGTGGTTGCCCGGCCCATGGGCAGATTTGCCGCGGGTTCCTGCCGGGCGCAGCCGGAAACGAGCAGGGCCAAGAGAAAAATTTCACCGACTGCCTTGGCCGTGTTTCGCTGCATGAGAACTCCGCTTTTCTTTGCTTGCTCTGCGGCGCTCACTGCGCCCCGATCCTTTTTGCACATCATAGCAGACCCCCCTGCCCTTGACAACGCCAGAGCCAGCGGACTTGAGGCTTGGGCAGAATAGGGTTGCGCCCCCTGGGCCGTCATGCTATAAATGCCGCTTTTTCGTGGAGATACCCAGCATAAACCATGGAAAGTGCAAAAAGCCACTATTTCACCGGTTATTGCTTCGCCGCTTCGCTGCTGTAACTCTTTGAGTCTGTTTACGGACCCGTTTCCTTTTTCCTTTTTTTTTGCGAGTGCATCATGATCCACCTCAGCAACATCAGCAAACAGCATGGCTCCCAGATTCTTTTTGCCAATGCCAGCCTACAGATTCTCCCCGGCCTGCGCACTGGCCTGGTCGGCCCCAACGGCGCGGGCAAGTCCACCGTCTTCCGGTTGGTCACCGGCGAGGAAGAAGCGGACAAGGGCGAAATCTCCTGCGCCAAGAAAACGGTGATCGGTTATTTTTCCCAGGAGGTGGGCGAGATGTCCGGCCGCTCGGCCCTGGCGGAGACCATGGCCGCGGTGGGCGAGGTGGTGCGCTTGGGCGAGGAGCTGAAAGTTATGGAGTCGGCCATGGCCGAGCCCATGGAGGACGAGGCCATGACCGCGCTGCTTACGAAATACGGCGATGCCATGGAAGAGTTCGAGCATCGCGGCGGCTACGACCTGGAATCCCGGGCCCAGGCGGTGCTGACCGGGCTCGGCATCGGGCCGGAGGATTTCAACCGGCCGGTGGAGTCGTTCAGCGGCGGCTGGAAGATGCGCATCGCCCTGGCCCGCATCCTGACCATGAACCCCGATGTCCTGCTGCTCGACGAGCCCACCAACCATCTGGACGTGGAGTCCATCGTCTGGCTGGAGGAGTGGCTGGCCAAGGAGTTCAAGGGCGCGGTGCTCATGACCTGCCATGACCGCGATTTCATGAACCGCTTGGTTTCCCGGATCATCGAGGTGGCCAACGGGACCATCACCACCTACAGCGGCAATTACGATTTTTACCTGCGCGAGCGGGAGATCCGGCGGGAACAGCTGGCCGCCAGCTTCCGCCGCCAGCAGGAGATGCTGGCCAAGGAGGAGGATTTCATCGCCCGCTTTGCGGCCCGCGCCTCCCACGCCTCCCAGGTGCAGTCCCGGGTCAAGAAGCTGGAGAAGATCGAGCGCATCGAGCTGCCTGCGGAACAGCGGGTGATCAGTTTTGAGTTCAACGAACCGCCCCGCAGCGGCGACGACGTGGTGCGCCTCGACGTACTGGCCAAGGCCTGGCCCCTGGACGGGGGCGGGGAGAAGCCGGTTTTTTCCGGCATCTCCGGGGTGATCCAGCGGGGGGAAAAGGTGGCGGTGGTCGGGGTCAACGGCGCGGGCAAGTCCACCTTTCTTAAAGTTCTGGCCGGCCGGACCGAGCCCAGTAGCGGCAGCGCCACCATCGGGGCCAACGTCAGCCTCGGCTATTTTTCCCA
>DASWIU010000129.1:0-11433 GCA_036397515.1 Desulfurivibrionaceae bacterium
ATTGTCCGCAAGGGCACCGAAACCTTCTGGCGCAAAAACGGGGTGGGCTTTCCGGTCCGCTACACCTCCACCCCGATAGTGGAAGACTATGAACTCCTCGGCGCGGTGGTCGCCTTCGCCGACATCACCGAACGCCGGAAAATGGAGGAAAAGCTGCGGGAATCCGCCCTGACCGACGAGCTCACCGGCCTTTTCAACCGCCGCGGCTTCATGACCCTGGCCGACAAGCTGATCAAGATCAGCGCCCGCGACAAAACCGATCTCCTGCTGGTCTATGTCGATTTTGACAACATGAAATGGATCAACGACTCTCTCGGCCACGCCGTGGGCGACCAGGCCCTCATTGAAACCGCGACCCTGCTCGGGGATACCTTCCGGCTGGCCGATGTGGTCGCGCGGCTGGGCGGGGACGAATTTGTCATCCTCTGCACGGACAACTCGGCGCTGGGCAACGAGGAAACCATCCGCAGCCGCCTGAGCGAAAATATCGAAAAAACCAACCGAATGACGACCCGGCAATACCCGCTGTCTCTCAGCGTCGGGGTGGGCCGCTACGAGCATCTCGCCCCCTGCTCCATCGACGAGCTGATCCGCCGGGCAGACCAGGCCATGTACGAAAACAAGGAAGATAAGAAAACCCGCCACCAGGACGGCTATAAACACTAGCGTGCCGGGGCGGGTTTTCTACCCTCCTCGCCGCCCCCGGAAAAATTCCCGGCCGCTTTTTTTCCGTGGATTTTTCGCCAACAATACTTACTGTTCCTTGAGGAACAAGGCCATGGCCTGATCCGCCACCAACCCAAAAAAGGAGATCCATCATGGACAAGTATGAATGCCCCTGCGGTTATATCTACGATCCGGCGGAAGGTGATTACGAACACGGCATCGAGGCGGGCACCGCCTTTGCCGATCTGCCCGACGACTGGGTCTGCCCCAAGTGCGGGGCGGAAAAGGATATTTTTTATAAGGTATAAACACCCGAGGCGCGATACCTGCCCCGGGCGGCCCCCTGAAACCCTCATCCTCCCTGGTTTTCAGGGGACATTTTTTCCCTTGACCCGGCGCCTGGGTGCCGACGCACCGACCGCCGCTTTTTTTACGATTCCCGCAGGCCCCAAAAAACTGTACAATACGGCGCACCATGCATATCAACAACGAAGACCAAGCACGAGAGGCCATCGCCCTCTGGCGGACGGACCCGGCCAAAGCGCAGCGCAAAAACCTGAAGCTGGCCCAGGAATCCCTGGAGCTCAGCCTGATGTACTATGAGCAGAAGGGCAACGAGGCAGGCATAATGAGAGTTGCCGCCTGCCTGACCATCATCGCCGACCGCCTCGCGGAAATCGAAGCCGAATAGGCCAGGGAGCGCACCATGCACACCATTCTTGCCAGCACCGGCCTGGTCCTCGCCCTTCTCGGACTTGCCGTCTCCGTGACCTTCTGGATTCCCAGGCTTTGCAACCGGGCGCGGCTCAAGGAGATACTCGGCTCCAGATACGCGATCATCTATGTGGTCTATATCGCCAACGGCCCGATGCTCCTGCTGCTCGGCACCATCTTGCTGATCACCTTCCGCTAAGCCCCACCAACCAGACAAGGACCAAAATGAGCACTGAAACATCATACGGCTGGAACGCGGCCATGGGCATGACCCTGCTGGCCAAACTGAAGAGCGACCTCAAGGCCGCCATGCTGAGCAAAAACGAGACGGTCAAGGGCGCGCTGCGCATCATCATCAGCGAATTCCCCACCAAGATCACCATGCCCATCACCCTGGAGAGCGGCAAGAAGAGCACCCGGGCCAAGCGGGACGACGAGATCACCGACGACGACATCATCAGCCTGATCATGGGGTTGTGCAAATCCGAGCGGCAGACCCTGGAGTACAAAAAAGAGGCCAGCTCCGAGTATCTGGAGATCCTGGAATCATACCTGCCCAAGATGGCCACGGAAGAGGAGATCACCGCCTGGGCCAGGGAAAACATCGACCTCTCCCAGTTCAAGAGCCCCATGCAGGCCATGGGCCCGATCATGAAGCATTTCGGCAAGAGCGCGGACGGCAATGTGGTGAAGAAGGTGCTCGGCACCTTGGGCTGATGATGCAGAAGTATCTGGAAATTGCCCGTCGGCTCGAAGCGGCACAAGCCGCGAGCAAACGGGGATTGATGGCAGCCTTGGCTGGCGGAGATACGTTATGAGTCAACCCTATGCACCGCCATACACCCTCACCTCCGCCATCGTCTCTCTGGTTACCGAAATCGGCGAGGCTGTCGGACGTCTGACTGCGCTGGAGGCCACCGCGCAATCTCCGCGCCTGCGGCGCATCAACCGCATCCGCACCATTCAGGGCTCGCTGGCGATCGAGGGCAGCACCTTGAGCGAAGCGCAGATCACCGCCATCCTTGAAGGCAAGCGGGTCGTGGCCCCGCCCAGGGAAATTCAAGAGGCGCGCAACGCCATCAACGCCTATGATCTCTTCACCCAGTGGCAGCCCTCGGCGGAAGCAGACCTGCTGGCCGCGCACACCATCATCATGGGCGGATTGCTTGACGCCCCCGGCCACTACCGCAGCGGCGGGGTCGGCGTCATGGCCGGCCAACGTGTCATTCACATGGCTCCGCCCGCCAACCGGGTACCGCCGCTGATGCGCGACCTCCTGCACTGGCTGCAAACCACCAGCGAACACCCGCTCATCGCCAGCTCGGTGTTTCACTACGAATTCGAATTCATTCACCCCTTCGAGGACGGTAACGGCCGGATGGGGCGGCTCTGGCAGACCCTGATCCTCAGCCGCTGGAATTCGCTGTTCGCCAACGTCCCGGTGGAGAGCATCGTCCACGAGCACCAGCAGGATTACTACGCCGCTCTCAACGCCAGCACGCAACAGGGCGATTCGACACCGTTCGTCGAGTTCATCCTGCGGATGATCCTCCGCGCCGTGCCACGGGCCCAGTCAAAGGCCCAGTTTGGGGCCCAGTCGGAGGCGTTATTGGATGCGCTTATTCCGGAGCCGCTCTCGGCGAATGAACTGGTCGTTCACCTCAATCTGCGCAGCAAGACCGGGGCCTTCAAACGCACCATGAAACATCTGCTGGGCCAAGGGCTCATCGAATACACCCTCCCTGAAAAACCCAACAGCCGCTTGCAGAAATACCGACTGACCGAAACCGGGCGGGCATGGCTGAAAAGCCAGTCAGGCCGCAATACCTGATCTTAACACCACTGCCCTGGGGAGACACATGCGATGGCAACCCCCATCCTGGAAGTAGTCGATCTGGTCAAACGCTATCGGGCCGTGGAGGCGGTGGCCGGGATCAGTTTTGCCATCCCGGCGGGCACCTGCTTCGGGCTGCTCGGCCCCAACGGCGCGGGCAAAACCACGGCCCTGGAGGTGATCGAGGGGATCATTCCGGCCACCAGCGGCGAGGTCCTCTTCAAGGGCGGACCCAAGACCGCCTCTTTCTGCGACGAGGTCGGCATCCAGTTCCAGCACACCGCCTTGCTCGATTTTCTCACGGTCCGCGACACCCTGCTCATCTTCCGCAATCTCTACCAAGAGGTCGAATCGCTCGAATACCTGGTGGAGCTCTGCAACCTGCAGGAGATCATGGGCAACCGGAACAACAAGATCTCCGGCGGCCAGGCCCAGAGGCTGATGCTGGCCCTGGCCCTGCTCAACAAGCCGACCCTGCTCTTTCTGGACGAACCCTCCACCGGCCTCGATCCCCAATCCCGCCGCCACCTCTGGGACATCGTCCGCTCCATCAAGGAGCAGGGCAAGACCGTGGTGCTCACCACCCATTCCATGGACGAGGCCGAATACCTCTGCGACGAGATCATCATCATGGACCATGGCCGGATCATCGCCCAGGGCTCACCGCCCGAGCTGGTGCGCCGCCATTGCAGCGGCACGATCATCTCCCTGCCCCGCGAGCGGGTGACCATTCCCCTGGCCGATTTGCCCCTTCCCGCCCGGGAGGTCAACGGCCAGATGGAGATCACCGTGGAGCGGATCAATGTCGGGCTGGAAACGCTCCTGAATCTGAAGATCGATCTCAGCGAGATGACCGTCCATTCCCCGAACCTGGAAGACGTCTTTCTCAACCTTACCGGCAGGAAATTGCGCGAATGAGCTGGAAACGCATCTGGACCATGTTCAAGGCCAGAAACTACGAGTTCTTCCGGGATACCGCCGCCTTTGGCTGGAATTTTCTCTTTCCCTTCCTGATCATCGCCGGCTTCGCCATCGCCTTCGGGGGCCGGGATTTTTCCGCCCTCAAGGTGGGGGTTTTCCCTTCAGTCGCCGAGAAGGTCGATTTCAGCCGGAGCAACCTGCCGGAGAAATTTCTCAAGACCGAACACCTGGAGTTTATCGGCTTTTCGGATCTGGAGAGCGGGCTCGCCAAACTCAGGCATCATCAAATCGATTTTCTGGTGCGCCAGGATTCCCCCAAACCGCAGTATTGGCAGCTGGCCTCCTCGCCCAAGGGCTATCTGGCCGAACGGCTCTTTGAGTCGAGCTTTGTCCCGGACGACCACGGCTTTGGCATCAAGGAGACCGTGGCAGGGGTGGAGACCCGCTACATCGACTGGCTCTTCCCCGGCATCCTCGGAATGAACATGATGTTCAGCGCCCTCTGGGGGGTGGGCTACGTCATCGTCCGCTACCGCAAGAACGGAGCGCTCAAGCGGCTGAAGGTCACCCCGCTGACCGCCTTCGAGTATCTGACCGCCCAGGCCCTCTCCCGCATCTTCCTGCTGACCTTCACCCTGATCGTGGTCTTTTTCGGCGCCGATCTGCTCTTTTCCTTCCGGATGGCCGGCTCCCATCTCGATCTGCTCATCGTCTTCGTGCTGGGCGGACTGAGCCTGACCTCCATCGGGTTGCTGGTGGCCTCCCGCGGCACCAGCGAGGATTTCACCAGCGGCGCGCTCAACTTCATCTCCTGGCCGATGATGTTTCTCTCCGAGGTCTGGTTTTCTCTGGAAGGGGCGCCGCAGTGGGTAAAAAGCTTCGCCGAGCTGCTGCCGCTTACCCATCTGCTGCGCGCCGCCCGGAAGATCATGAACGACGGGGCGACCCTGACCCAGGTAAGCAGCGAGTGTCTGGTGCTGATCGGGGTGACCCTGTTCTGCCTGGTTGTGGGGGCTGCCCTTTTTTCCTGGAATGAGTAGCACGATGATCGCCCAAGAGAAGGCGCGGGGATAACATGAAGCGACTGCACACCCTGATTGTCCTGCTGCTGGGCATCACCCTGAACGTTGCGGCTTGGGCCGCGCCTCCGGAGCCGATGCTGCCGCAGACGGACGACGGCGAGAGCGCGATTTCCGGCTGGCTGATGAGCGAGAAGCTCGACGGGGTGCGGGGCTACTGGGATGGGCAACAGCTCTGGTCCAAAAACGGCACGCTCTTTCATCCTCCCCAGGCCTTCGTGGCCGATCTCCCGCCGTTTGCCCTGGAGGGTGAACTGTGGGGCGGACGCGGCACCTTTGCCGCGACGGCGGCGGTTGTGCAACGGTTGGACGATCCCGCGGGCTGGCTGCGGCTGCGCTTCGGTGTCTTCGACGTGCCGCAGGCCCCCGGCCCCTTTCGCCAACGGCTCGCTTTGGCCTCCACCTGGTTCGCCGACCATCCCTCAGTTCATGCCTTTGTGCTTCCGCAACAATCGGTGCAAGACCGCGGCGCGCTGCAACGCGAATTGAAGCGCATCGAACGGCTCGGCGGCGAGGGGTTGATCGTCCGTGACCCGGAGGCGGGCTACCTGGCAGGCAGGCGGCCGGAGATTCTCAAGGTGAAGTCTTTTCAGGATGAAGAGGCGGTGGTGGTCGGACACCTTCCCGGCCAGGGGAAAAACGCGGGGCTGCTCGGAGCGTTGCGGGTCGAACTGCCGGACGGAACCAGGTTCAGGATCGGCACCGGCTTCAGTGATGCGGAGCGGAGCAACCCGCCGCCAATCGGGGCGACCATCACCTTCAAGCACCACGGCCGCTACCGTTCCGGGCTGCCGAAGTTCCCGGTGTTCCTGCGGATTCGCCGCGACCTGGGGCTGTAAGTCTCAAGATATAGAAGCGGCGCAAGCCGCTCCTCCGATGTTTCCCCCATTGTCACGCCGCCGAGCACCGGAGAGGCTGCCGAAAAAGGGCTTTGCACTGTTTGAGGCGCAGCCGAGTTTGCAAAGCCCCGGCAGCATCGAGGAGTACCCCTAAAGGGGCATAAACTCCGGGCATCCCGCCTGCGGCGGGACAAGTGGCTGGGGTGCCCTTTCTTTGGTTCGTTTCTTTGGGCAAGCAAAGAAATGAACAGTCCCAGCGTTGCCGGAATACCTGGCTGAAGTTCGATGGCAACAGATATCGTTTTGACCTGGAAAAAAACTACTCTGCCGGAGCCCCTTCCACCAGCAGCGCCTTGAACTCCTCATCGTCCAAGGCCTCTTTCTCCAGCAGGACCTTCGCGATCTTTTCCAGCAGGGGCCGCTGCTCAACCAGGGTCTTTTCCGCCAGCACCATGCGCTCATCAAGAATCTTGCGCACCTCCTCATCGATGAGCAGGGCGGTCTGCTCGCTGAACTCCTTCGGCTGGAAGAGCCCCTGCTGCAGGAACTGGTTTGCCGGCTGCAGATAGGTGGCCTGCCCGAGTTTTTCGTTCATGCCATACATGGCCACCATGCTGCGGGCGATCTCCGTGGCCCGCTGCAGATCGTTCTGGGCGCCGGTGGTGATCTCGTTGAAGATGATCCTTTCCGCGGCTCTGCCCCCAAGGAGCACGTCGATCTTTTCCAGCAGCTCGGTCTTGGACATCAAAAAACGGTCCTCGGTGGGCAGCTGCATGGTGTAGCCCAAAGCGCCGATCCCCCTGGGAACGATGCTGATCTTATGCACTTTTTCCGTGGTCTTACGGAAGGTAGCCACCAGGGCGTGGCCGGTTTCGTGATAGGCCACGGTGCGTTTTTCGTTTTCGTTGAGCACCCGGTTTTTCTTCTCCAGACCGGCCACGATCCGGTCGATGGCCTCTTCAAATTCCGTGGCCTCCACCTGCTCCTTGCCCTTGCGCACCGCGAGCAGGGTCGCCTCGTTGACCAGATTGGCAAGATCCGCCCCGGTAAAACCCGGGGTGCGGCGGGCGATGATCCCCAGATCAACCTCCACGGCAAGCTTGATCCCCTTGGCATGCACCGCCAGAATCGCCACCCGATCCTTGAGATCCGGCCGGTCCACCAGGATATGCCGGTCAAAGCGACCCGGCCGCAGCAGGGCCGGGTCCAGAATCTCGGGCCGGTTGGTGGCGGCGAGGATCACCACTCCCTTGTTCACCTCAAAGCCGTCCATCTCGGCCAGGAGCTGATTAAGGGTTTGCTCCCGCTCGTCATGGCCGCCCATCATGCCGCTGCCCCGGGCCTTGCCCAGGGAATCGAGTTCGTCGATGAAGACGATGCAGGGCGCCTTGGCGTTGGCCTGCTCGAAAAGGTCGCGCACCCTGGCCGCGCCCAACCCCACAAACATCTCGATGAAATCCGAGCCGCTGATCGAGAAAAACGGCACCCCGGATTCCCCGGCCACCGCCTTGGCCAGCAGGGTCTTGCCCGTGCCCGGGGGGCCGACCAGGAGGATGCCCTTGGGGATCTTGGCGCCCAGACGGGTGAATTTTTCCGGGGTTTTCAGGAACTCGATCACCTCGGCCAGTTCCACCTTGGCCTCCTCATGGCCAGCCACGGATTCAAAGTTAACCCCAAGATCGGTCTGGGCAATGATCTTGGCCTTGGACTTGCCCAGGGTCATCATGCCCCCCGCGCCCCCTTGCCCCATGCGTTTCATCATGAACATCCAGATCCCGACAAAGAAGAGGGTGGGCAGAATCCAGGACAACAGGGTGCGCAAGAAGGTGTTCTCGTTGGCGGCGATGATGTCCACCCCGTATTTTTCCAGAAACTCCACCAGATTCTTGTCATCGACGCGCGGGGTCACATAGAGGGCCTTGGGAAACATCGGCTCTTTTTTGTCGGTCTCGACCTTTTCATACCCCTTGAGCAGGGTGGAGGAGATGACCACGGAATTGATCTTTTTTTCCGCCACGTGCGCCTTGAACTGGCTGTAGGAAACATTGTTGATCTGCGGGGAAAGCCAGTTCTGGAGGAGGATGAAGATGGCCAGGGCGATGAAGAGGTAGCTGAGAGAAAACTGGAATTTTTTTTCCATGATCAACCCGATCCTTGGATTATGGTCCGATTAGGCGGTGGAAAAGATTCTTCTTCCCTGCCCCGGCCTTGCTTTCATGGTATAAGAGATTTGGTTTTTTTGCAAAGCACAGACTGGAGCCCTTGAAAAAATGAACCCCGCGGATGAAATAGTCCTGATCGTTGACGAGCAAAACCAGGAGGTGGCGCAGGTTTCCCGGCGGGTGATGCGGGAGGGGGGCCTCATCCACCGGGCCTGCTACATCCTGGTCTTTAACCGGAGCCAGGAAATCTTTGTCCAGAGGCGAACCATGAGCAAGGATATCTATCCCGGCTACCTGGATGTCGCCACCGGCGGCGTGGTCCTGGCCGGGGAATCCTACGAGCTTTCCGCCAAGCGCGAGCTGGCAGAGGAGCTGGGCGTACGCAAGGTTGCCCTTACCAGCCATTTCGATTTTTACCACGAGGCCGATAACAACCGGGTCTGGGGCAGGGTCTTTTCCTGCATGGCCGAGGGACCGTTTGTCCTCCAGCCCGAAGAGGTGGCGGATGGATTTTTCCTCGGCATCGAGGCGGTGCATGCCCTGGCCGCAACGGAACAATTTACCCCGGATGGCCTGATGGTGCTGAAGAGATTCCTGGCCGAAGGCAACTTGCCGGTCTCGTAAAAAGGGAATGATGATACTGGTCCGCACCCTCACGTCAAAAAGTTACCAAGCGGCCAATAGTACAATCGCCGCTTGGTGCGATTGCAGCAAGCGTTTCTTCAAAGCCCTGCTTGATCTCCTGCTGCCCCCGTTCTGTCTTGCCTGCACAAAGCCGCTGGGCTCCGCACCGGAGCTGTTGTTCTGCCCGGACTGCCGGGGGGGAATCCATTGCATCACCAGCCCGCTCTGCCCCTGTTGCGGCAGGGTCTATCTCAAGGCCGCGGGCGGCGATCATCACTGCGGACCCTGCCTGGCCAAACCACGGCATTTCAGCCGGGCCAGGGCGATCTTTCTGTACGAAGAGCCGGTGAAAGAGGTGATCCACCGCTTCAAGTACCAGGGAAAAACCGCCTGCCTGCCAAGCTTTGCCAAGTTTGCCCAAAATCTGCCCCAGATGGCCGAGCTTGAAGGGGTGGATTGGATCGTGCCGGTGCCCTTGCACCCAAGCCGCTTGCGGGAGCGCGGCTTCAACCAAGCCCTGCTCCTGGCCCGCGCCTTCTTTCCCAAAGACCGGCGGGTCGCACCCGGCCTCCTGACCCGTATCCGGCCGACCGAGCCGCAGACCAGCTTCAATGGGGCGGCCCGCCGGACCAACCTGAAGAACGCCTTTGCCGTTGTCACGCCGCACCGGCTGGCGGGGAAAAAGATTTTGCTCATCGATGATGTGTTCACCACCGGCACCACGGTGAACGAGTGCGCCAGGGTGCTCAAAAAAGCAGGCGCCGCCGAGGTACTGGTCCTGACGCTGGCCAGGGTAAAGGAAGATTACTAGGTAAATATCCAGCAGCACCACATCTGCTTTGTCATCGGCCTGCTCATGTGCAATAGCACACTTCGCAGACCTCTTCCGCGCATCTGCGGCACTGCTGAATATTTACCGCCAGGGGGGCAGACTTTCTTCTTTCTGATCTGCGACTATTAATTCTTGGCAGCAGAAAAAATCCGGTTTACCCTGTAGCCACAACAACCCCGAGGATATACCGCCATGAACCTACATGCCCTTGCCAGCCTCGCCGCTCTTGTCGTTGCCGGCCTGACCTTTGCCTTTATGCTCAAAAAACAGCGGGAGAGCGACTGCCCCGCGTGACTCTTGATCTACGCTACGATTGGTATGGGTCTCATATCATATTATCTGTTCACTTTTTTTCTCTGATCGCCTGGAGCCGACATGCGCGTTGCCGGAACACCCCACCGAACCATCTGGCCGTCTGCCGCGGACCGCGCCGTGGTCAAGATCATCGACCAGCGTCATCTGCCCCACCGTTTTGTCATTGAAGAACTGCGCACGGTTGCCGAGGTCTGCACGGCCATCCGGGAGATGCATGTGCGCGGGGCCGGGCTCATCGGCGCCACCGCCGGGTTCGGCATGCACCTTGCCGCCCTGGCCGCGCCGGAGCAGGACTTTGCCGGGTTTATGCAACGAGCGGCCGAGGATCTGATCCAAACCCGGCCCACCGCAAGCAATCTGGCCTGGGCCGTGAACCGGCAGCTGGCAGCCATCGGCCGAGAAGAGACCCTGGCGGCCAAACGGGCTCGGTCCTTTGCGGTTGCCTGCGAGATCGCCGACGAGGACGCGGAGTTCTGCCGGAGGATCGGGGAGCACGGCAAGGAGATCATCGCCGCAATCAGCCGGAAGAAAGGCGGCGCGGTGGTGAACATCCTCACCCACTGCAATGCGGGCTGGCTCGCCTTTGTGGATTACGGCTCCGCCACCGCCCCCATCTACGCCGCCCATGCCGCCGGCATCAAGGTGCATGTCTGGGTGGATGAAACCCGGCCCTGGCTGCAGGGGGCCAAGCTCACCGCCTGGGAACTGAAAGAGGAAGGGGTAGCCCACACCCTGATCGCCGACAACACCGGCGGCCATCTCATGCAGCACGGGATGGTGGATATGGTCATAGTCGGCACCGACCGCACCACCCGCCGCGGCGACGTGGCCAACAAGATCGGCACCTATCTCAAGGCCCTGGCCGCCCACGACAACGGGGTGCCCTTTTACGTGGCCCTGCCCTCCTCCACCTTTGACTGGACCATCCGCGACGGTCTTACCGAGATCCCCATCGAACAGCGGTGCGGAAAAGAGATCACCCATATCCGCGGCCTGAACGAAGCGGCCGAGCTTGCCACCATCGCAATCGCCCCGCCGGATACCGCCTGCCTCAACTACGGCTTTGACGTCACCCCGGCCCGATTGATCACCGGGCTGATCAGCGAACGCGGGATCATGCAGGCCACAGAAGAGGATATCCTGCGGTTGTACCCGGAGCAGAGATAAGAAAATTAGTCCTTTGTGCTTTAAGAGCAGTTAAAATCCCATTGGCCCGCCGCCGAGCACCGGAGAGGCTGCCGAAAAGGGGATTTGCACTGTTTGAGGCGAAGCCGAGTTTGCAAAGCCCCGGCAGCATCGAGGAGCACAGGGCATCCCGCCTGCGGCGGGACAAGGGACACGGGGGCCTTTCTTTGGTTCGTTTCTTTGGGCAAGCAAAGAAATGAACAGGACCACTGTCGCCGGAATACTGGCCGAAATTCGATGGGAATCAAAATAGACAATGGCA
>DASWIU010000130.1:0-2795 GCA_036397515.1 Desulfurivibrionaceae bacterium
CTTGAAAAAATCCGCCCTGGTGCGCAACTCGGCGCCCAGATTGATCCGGTCTTTCAGGGTCTTGGTTTCAACCTTGTCCAGGGTGTCATAGATGTTTTCCACATCCTGGGCCAGCTTGCTCGGCATGGCGGCGGAAGCGGCCTTGCCGGAAGGGCTGTCGGTTTTCTCTATCTGGTCAACCCGCTTCTGCAAGGTGTCCAGACGTTCTAAAATTGCCTTATAGTCTTCTACCGGAATGGCTACAGTCTGGCCACCTGCTCCTGCGGCGGCGCAGCTTGTCCAGGCCAGTAATGCACCTGCGGTCAATAAAATCTTTTTCACTTATTCTCCTCCTCCCAGTGAATATCTTTTTTCGCCAGTGAATTATTTGGGAATAACCGCGGCTGCCGGTTGATCACTGTCGGCTGCGTGCGCCACCAAATACTTCATCACCGCCTGCAGGTCCGCATCGCTCATGCCCATATCCGCCGTATGACGTCCCCGGGCAAAATATTTTTCCCACACCGTGCCGGCCTTGTCGGCAGGGTTCACAATCGCCGCCTTGCCTCCCTTTTTGTGACATGCGCCACAGCTCTGTAAAAAGAGCGCGTCTCCACTGGCCGCCAAAGCGACAGCAGGAAGCATCAGCGACATTGCTGTCAACATCGTTACGATTCGCTTCTGCACCAACTCACCTCCCTTTGCAAAAATTGATAACAGAAATCCTGTTTGTTGAGAGTTTATACATGGTTGCTTGAAAAAAAGTCAACCTCTCATCTGATTTTTTTGTATTTTCCGGCCTGCCGCCAATCCTTTATTGTTCTAGACTTTGCCCCTTTGTGCTTGCTCAACAGATTCTGGGCAGCTGTTCGCCCACCGGCATGTCGACAATCCGGTGCGCCCCAAGGGCTGTGCGCATGGCCACCAGCCCTCGGTTGTCCGCGACGACCTCGCCGATAATCGCGGCCTCCCGGCCCAGGGGGTGGTTCCGCATGGCGGCCACCATCTGCTCGGCAACCTCCGCCGGAACAACGGCCACCAGCTTGCCCTCGTTGGCGACATACATCGGGTCGATGCCCAGCACCTCGCAGGCGCCCCGCACCTCGGGTCGAACCGGAATGGCGGTCTCCTCCAGGATGATGCCGACTTGGGAGGCTGCGGCAAACTCGTTGAGCGTGGTGGCAAGCCCTCCCCGGGTGGGGTCGCGCATGGCATGAATGGACGGGGAGGCATACAGCATCTGCGTCACCAGACCGGTCAAGGAGGCGGTGTCGCTCTGCACCCGAGAGGCAAAGGAAAGCCCCTCCCGACTGGTCAAAATCGCCATGCCGTGGTCACCAATGGTGCCGGAGAGGATGACCTTGTCTCCGGGCTTAAGATTGGCGGCGGAGATGTTCACTCCTTCCGGCACTCGGCCCACCCCGGTGGTGGTGATGAAGAGCTTGTCGCAGCAGCCCCGGTTGACCACCTTGGTGTCCCCGGTCACGATCCGCACCCCGGCAATTCGCGCCGCCTTTTCCATGGAGAGCAGGACGCGGTGCAGGGTAGACAAAGGCAACCCCTCTTCGAGGATAAAGGCCGCGGCCAGATAGAGCGGCGCGGCGCCGCTCATGCAGACATCGTTCACCGTCCCGTTGATCGCCAGATCGCCGATGTCCCCGCCTGGAAAAAAAAGGGGGTCAACCACAAAGGAGTCGGTGGTCAAGGCCAAGCGGCCTGGGGGAAAATCAACCACCGCCTGATCCTCCAGCCGGTTCAGGGTTTCATTGGCAAAGCGCGGCAGAAAAAACCGGCTGACAAGCTCGGCGGAGAGGCGCCCGCCGCTGCCGTGCGCCAATTGGATGGTCTCGTATTCCATGATAGGCAGGGGGCAGCTGAAATCTTCCGGATTCAGATTATGCATGGGATGTCCTGTGGTATTTATAGTAGGCGGCGCAAGCGCCCTCGTCCGAAACCATGGTCGCCCCCAGGGGGTGCTCCGGGGTGCATTCCCGAGCAAAGGCCGGACAGCCATCGGGTTTGAGCAGCCCCTGCAACACGCTGCCGCTCTTGCACTGCGCCGACTCCCGCACCTTGATGGTCGTAACGGCAAACTTCCGCTCGGCGTCATAGGCGGCGAAATCTTCCCGAATCACCAGGCCGCTGGCAGGCAAGACCCCGATCCCCCGCCAGGGGCGATCGCTTACCGCAAACACTTCCGCCAAAACCCGTTGCGCCGCCCGATTGCCCTCCCGGCTCACCGACCGACCGTACTGGTTCTCCACCGCATGCCCCCCCGCCTCTAACTGACGGAGCACCATGAGCAGACCGGCCAGGATGTCGAGGGGTTCAAAGCCGGTGACCACGATGGGCACCTTAAATTCCTCGGCAAGGGGCTCGTATTCCTGCCAGCCCATGATTGTGCAGACATGCCCCGGAGCCAGATAGCCCTGCACCCGGTTACCGGGCGAGGAGAGCAAAGCCCGAATGGCGGGCGGCACCAGAACATGGCTGGCCAGCAGGCTGAAATTCGTCAGCCCCTCGCGCTTGGCTTGCAACAGGGCCATACCGTTGCCCGGCGCCGTTGTCTCAAAGCCGACGGCCAGAAAAACCACCTCCCGCTCCGGGTGCTGCCGGGCCAGAGCCACGGCTTCCAACGGCGAATAGACCATGCGCACATCGGCCCCGGCGGATTTCGCCATGAACAGGCTGGAAACACTGCCCGGCACCCGGAGCATGTCGCCGAAGCTGGTAAAGATCACCTCGGGCCGGGTGGCGATGGCTACAGCCCGGTCAATGGTCTCCACCGGGGTCACGCAGACCGGGCAACCCGGCCC
>DASWIU010000131.1:0-6798 GCA_036397515.1 Desulfurivibrionaceae bacterium
CTTGAAAAAACACCGGCCAGCTGGTAGGGTGCGGCCATGAAACTTCTTGTCACCGTGCTTGGGCTGATCTTTATTTTGGAAGCGATTCCCTATGTCCTTTTTCCCGAGGCCATGCAGCGGTGGCTGGCGCGGATCGGCCAGATGAAGGCCGGGACCCTGCGGACCATGGGCCTTTTTGTCCTTGTCCTTGGCCTGCTGCTCTGTTATCTGACCCAGCGTACCGGGCTGTTTCCCTGACGACAGAATTCTGTTTCCGGATTTTCCCCTCCTTTCTTCCTGTTAAGCTCAAATGGAATCCATGACCAGCAACGCTGATTTTTTTCTTGCCTCCTACCACTTTGCCCTGCCCGAGGAGAACATTGCCCAGCATCCCCTGGCCCGTCGCGATTCTTCGCGGCTGCTGGTGGTGGATTGTCCTGCAAGCGAGACCAGGGACCACCAATTTGCCGACCTCTGTGACTATCTTGCCCCCGGAGATCTGCTGGTGGTCAACAACACCCGGGTTTTCCCGGCCCGTCTGCTGGGCAGAAAGGAAACCGGCGGCAAGGCGGAGCTGTTGATCTTGGCATACCCGGTTCCGGAGCCGGATTTTGGCAATGGGGATGCGGATGGCTGGCAGCAGGCCGAGGTGATCGGGCTGGTGAAGAGCGCCAAGCGGCCGCAGTCGGGAGGAAAGCTGCTTTTTTCGGAGAATCTGTTCGGTAGAGTGCGGGAGCTGCTCCCCGACGGCAAGGTGCGGGTTGCCTTGCGTTTTCGGGGCGATCTGGCCCGGCTTCTCGAAGAGCACGGGCAGATGCCCCTGCCTCCCTATATCCACAGGGAAGAAGGGCAAAACGAGGAAGATCGGCAGCGCTATCAGACAGTTTATGCCGAAAGCCCCGGCGCCGTGGCCGCGCCGACGGCCGGGCTCCATTTTACCCCCGAGCTTCTGGCGAGGATTCAGGCGCAAGGGGTTCGCGTGGCCCAGATCACCCTGCATGTCGGCTACGGAACCTTTGCCCCGGTGCGGGTCGAGGATATCCGGGAGCATGCGATCCATGCCGAATATCTCATGGTCTCCGAAGAGACCGCCGCGCTGGTCAACGAAACAAAGGCTTCAGGGGGGAGGGTCTGGGCGGTGGGCACCACCTCGGTGCGGGCTCTGGAGTTTGCCGCTAAGGATACCGGGCAGGTTGCCGCCCGCAGCGGTTTCTGCGATCTCTATATCTATCCGGGCTTTCAATTCAGGGTGGTGGACAATTTGATCACCAACTTCCATCTGCCGCGGTCATCCCTGCTTTTTCTGGTCAGTGCCTTGGCGGGACGGGAGAAGATTCTGGCGGCTTACGGGGAGGCGGTGGAAAAGGGGTACCGCTTTTACAGCTACGGGGACGCCATGGTCTTGATTACCAGGCATCCCCGGGGATGAGTTCAGTCGCACTTGCAGGCGCAGCCTGCCTTGGCTGCACAGGCTGGGGCGGCGTCAGCGCTTGCCGCCGCACAGGACGGGCTTGCCTTGCCGGGGCTGCTGCTGTAACCGTCGGAGTACCAACCCCCGCCTTTGAGCTGGAAGGAGCTCCGGGAGATAAGCTTCTTGAGGTTGCCCGTGCAGGCGGGGCAGGTGGTCAGCGGTTTGTCCGACAGGCTCTGCTGCGCCTCAATCACATCCTGGCAGGCCTCACACTGGTATTCGTAAATAGGCATTTCTGGTCCCTCCGTTTTGAGTCCAGTACGGAAATTATGTTGAAAAAAAGCACTGAAAACAGGGGCTCATTGTTTCCAGCGAAACATCTCTGAAATTTTTGATATTTTAAAATATAGTCATTCTCGGAAATGGGGTATAATTTAACGCCGGTTGGCGGATCTGTCAATGTCTAGCCGTGGATCCCCCGGCGGGGCGCGGTGCCGGGCTGGTTGTGGAAAAAAATAATGAGGAACAGGCGTGCAGAGAATACTGTTGGCCCAGGCTGAGCCGGGAATGATTCTGGCCAAGGAAATTTTGAACCCCGAGGGCATGGTGCTCTGCGGGGCCGGTACGGCCTTGAGCGAACCCCTGATCGCGCGCCTGTCCGGCTTGGACGTTGTTGACGTGACCGTGGAAGGGCATCCCGTGAACATCGAGGGGGAAAAGACCCTGCAGGAGGAATTGCAGGAGATTGATTTGCGTTTCCAGCGGGTGGAAGACATCGTGCCGCTCATGTATCTCAAGAAGCGGATTAAAGCAAAGCTGGCGGCCTCGCGGAGTACTGTCTGATGGATGAGCAAAAACGTGCCGAGTTCAAAAAGGTGCTGCGGGAGATAAAAAATCTGCCGACCCTGCCGGGAATCGTTGCCAAGCTGGGCAAGATGGCGGAGAATCCGGACACGACCACGGAGCAGATGGGGAGGGTGATCAGCAAGGATCACATCCTGGCCAGCAAGCTGCTCAAGCTGGTCAACTCGGCCTTCTACGGCTTTCCGCAGCGGATCAGCTCCCTGAACAGCGCCATTATCCTGCTGGGTTTCAATGTTATCAAGAGTTTGATCATCAGCGCCTCCATCTTCGAGGTCATGGAGTCGCAGGATGTGGAGCTGTGGGAGCATTCCCTGGGCTGTGCCGTGGTCTGTAACGTTTTGGCCCGGCACCTGGGGGTGAAGGATCCGGAAGAGATCAGCACCGCCGGGCTTATCCATGACATCGGCAAGGTTGCCATCAAGATGGAATTGCCCCGGGAATACGAAATGATTACCGCCCTGTCCCTGGAGAAAAAGATCTCCAGGCTTGAGGCGGAACAGGAGATCCTGGGGCTGGATCATGCCGAGGTGGGAAGCTGGCTGGCCAAGAGCTGGAACCTGCCCAACAAGCTGGTCGAGCCCATTGCCTGCCATCATGAGCCGCAGCTTGCCAAGGAGGAACAGCAGGCCAGCGCCATTGTCCATTTCGCCAATATTCTGATCCGGGGCCTTGGCTACGGCCATGCCGGGGATATCTGGGTGCCGCCGCTGAACAACAAGGCCTGGAAGCTGCTGGCCCTTGCCCCGGCTGATATCGATCCGCTGCTTCAGGAGATCGAGGAAAAACTTTGGGACGTCAAGGGGTTCAGCCTCGATATTCAAACCGCTCCGGAAGGCGCGGCATGAGAATTTCCGTCGTTATCCCAGTGATTGAGATGGAGCGCAGATGTCCCGTATCCTGATTGCCGGCAGCGATTCGCTGATCCTGCCGGAATGCCGGCTGCTGCTCGACGCCAAGGGCTACGCCATGAAGCATTGTGCCACCCTGCACGATGCTTTGTCGCAGGTGCTGGAAGATCCCCCGGATCTGCTGGTGACGGAAAAGGGTTTTTCCGGAAAAAACGGGGATATCGAATTGATCCGGGCCGTGAAGGCCTGCCTGCAGAAGGCCAACATCCCTATTTTTTTGGTCGTGGACGAGAGCCAGCTCCAGGTTGAGCTGGACTGGGACAAGTATCCGGTGGATGATATCATCACCCGGCCGTTTACCCCCGAAATCCTGCTGACCCGAATCCGCCTCGCCGAATCCCGGATGATCCGGGCCTTTGACAACAATCCCCTCAGCCGGCTTCCCGGCAACACCTCGATTATCCGCGCCATCCAGCGGGTGCTCGGGGAACCGGACGGCTATGCGGTCTGCTATGTGGATATCGATAATTTCAAGCCCTATAATGACCGGTATGGTTTCACCCGCGGCGATGAAGTGATCCTCATGGTGGCCCGGGTCATGGTCAATGTGGTGGATGAGCTGGCCAGGAAGGGCAGTTTCGTCGGCCATATCGGTGGGGATGATTTTGTGTTCATCGTCCGGGAAGAGATGGTGGAGCAGGTGTGCAAAAAGATTCTGGCCAATTTCGACCTGGTGCGGAACATGTTTTTGAGTGCGGAAGACATAGCTGTCGGTGAGTTCGTCGGCCGCGACCGCCAAGACCGCGAGACCCGTTTCGGCCTGTTGAGCCTTTCCATCGCGGCGGTGACCACCGGAGGCGGCCGGTACACGCATTACGGCGAGGTTTCTTCTGTTGCTTCCCAGCTCAAGCATTGCGTGAAAAAACTCGAAGGCAGTAATTATCTGATTGATCGGCGGGAGACATAGCAGCCGGTCTGCAGGATGCAGGAAGGTAGCGGCGGCCCGAGGCCGAATACAGATGAAACGTGCAGCACCTGTGCCGAATTTGGATGCAGGTGCTTTTTTTGTGCTGATCCTTGTTGCATGATGATGCAGACAACCAGGGGCAATAAGATGGCTCTGCCATGACAAGCATGTGGTAGAGGCGGTAATCATGTCTGCTTGGCGTGGTCTTGAAAAAACTTGCTTTGATGGTTGTTTTGCGCTACTTATAATCCTATATGTTGTTTTCTGGTAACGATCAATGGAGGAGGATATAGGTATGGGAAAATCGCTTGTTGAAATGGCGGCGGATCTGGTTCAGTCGCAATGTGCTTCAAAGGCCATGAATACCGAGGAAATAACCCTGGCGTTGCAATCTACTTTTAATGCGTTGCAGGCGTTGCAGACAGGCGAAGCAAAACAGCAGGCTGGAATTTCAGAAGGAACTGCCGGGGCGGTTGTGCCGGGCATGACTCCGGAAAAATCCATCCAGAAGAATAAGATAGTCTGTCTGGAGTGTGGGCAGGAATTCAAGATGCTGTCGCCAAAGCATCTGCGCTCCCATGGCCTGACCGGCCGGGAGTACCGGGGGAAATGGGGCTTTCCCCTGCGGCAGCCTCTTTGTGCGAAGTCCCTTTCCGAGCGGCGCAAGAAAGCAGGCAAGGACCGCGGTCTGCCGGATAATCTGCGCAAGGCCATTGCCAAGCGCAAGAAGAACGGCCAGGCCAAGAAGGCGAGCGCCGAGAAGAAATAGCTCCTGTCAACAGGTTCTTGTTGGTTCCTCAAGGAGGGCCTCCGACCGAAAGGTCGGAGGCCCTCCTTTTTTTTGTTGAGACGAGGCGTATTTTCCCCCGTGGGCCGCGAAGGGCGGCTGTTCCAGGCAGGCCGCGGAGGTTGACTTTTTCTCGAATACACTGCATAGTGCCCGGTGCTTTTTGCATCGTTTGGTGGGTGGTGTATAATCCATCTATTCCTTTTTTTGCGAGTGTGTCATGATTGTTGAAATCGCCAAAAGCCGCGATTACAACGGTTGCCGCTTCGCTGCTGCAAATTGTTGATCTTAGGGCAGCGGACCTTTTTGTTCTTTCCTTTTTTGCGAGTGTGTCATGATAGGTATTTTTGATTCGGGCGTGGGCGGGATGACGGTGGCCAAGGCTGTGGAGCAGCTTCTGCCGCAATACCGCATTGCCTATTTCGGCGACCTGGCCCGAACCCCCTATGGCTCCAAGAGCCCGGAAACCATCATCGCCTATTCCCGGCAGAATACCGAGTTTCTCCTCGGCCAGGGGGCGAAGATCATCATCGTCGCCTGCAACACCGCGGCCAGCGTCGCCTCCGAGATCCTCCAGCAGGAGTTTTCCGTACCCATCTTCGAGGTCATCACCCCGGCGGTGCGCAAGGCCGTGGCCACCAGCCGTTCCGGTCGGATCGGGGTGATCGGCACCCGGGCCACCATCAAGAGCGGGGTATATGAGAAAAAGATCCTGGCCGAGCAACCGGGATACACCGTCTATTCCCAGGCCTGCCCCCTGCTGGTGCCCTTGGTTGAGGAAGGCTGGCTGAACAAGCGGGAAACCAAGATGATCCTCCGCCGCTATCTCCAGCCCCTGCGGCTCAGGCAGGTGGACACCTTTGTCTTGGGCTGCACCCATTATCCGCTGTTGAAGGAGTTGATCCAGCCGCGCATCGGCAAGCGGGTGGCGATCATCGATTCCTCCGAGGTGGTGGCGGAAAGCCTGGCCCTTTTCCTTAAAGATAACCCGGCCATCGAGCAGCAGCTCGAACGCAACGGGGAAAGCCATTATTATGTTTCCGATGTCACCGATGCGGCCGTCGATATAGCCAGAAAGGTCTTTGGTCGCCCCATTAACCTGGAAAAGGTTGCCTCGGATATCTTCAACAGGAGTCATTTGTCATGAACCGTTTCGATCTCTGCTGCAAATCATTGCTCTCCTTGTTGCTTGGCGCGATGTTCCTGGCGCTGCTTCCCGGTTCCGGAGAGTGTGCCGCCCTGACCCCCCTGGAGCTGGCGCAAAAGCTCCAGGCCCGCTATGAAGAGACCAAGACCATGACCGCCGACTTCAAGCAATCGACCTCGGTGCCCATGAGCACCCGCAAGCGGCTGGGCGCGGGCAAGGTGGTGATCTCCAAGCCCGGCCGTATCCGTTGGGATTACCGGACCCCGGACCGGCAGGTGTTGATCAGCGACGGCAAGAAGGTCTTCATGTATCTTGCCGATTCCGCCCAGATGATCGTGCAGCCTGTTTCGCAATATATCAACTCCGATGTCACCTATGCCTTTTTTGTCGGCACCGGCAATATTGCCCGCGATTTCAAGGTGCTGCCGCCGGAAAGGCAGGGGGATGCGAGCCTGAAGGCGATCAAGCTCGTGCCCAAGACCGCGCATCCGCAGGTGGATTATCTCCATGTCTGGATCGACGAGAATTTCATGGTGCGCCGGCTTGAGATTGTCGATCATTTCGGCAGAATAACCGATCGGGCTTTTTCCAATATCAGCCGCAACGAGCCGGTCGCGCCGGAGACCTTTGTTTTTGTCCCGCCGCTGGGCACGTAAATCATCGAGCAGTAAAAAAACCGCCCGGCAGCACCGCATCTGCTTTGTCATCGGCTTGCTCGTGTGCGCTAGCACACTTCGCAGGCCTCTTTCGCGCATCTGCGGCACTGCCGGGCGGTTTTTGGTTCTGGGTGTCCGA
>DASWIU010000132.1:0-7976 GCA_036397515.1 Desulfurivibrionaceae bacterium
GGAGACGGGGCCCTGGTCAAACGGAATCCGCAAGCATCGCTTATGGATTTACGACATACCAGACATCCTTCACCCCCTGCCCGGTGGTATCTCCGGGGTTCTTGTCCCCCACGAAATAGTACAACGGCATGCCCTTGTAGGTCGTCTGTTTCTGGCCATCGGCGCGGGTGATGGTCGCGAAATCAGCGGCCTTCAAGCCATCCTTGGCGGCCACGGCCTCGCGGAAATAAAGGGGCCATTTGGTCACGCAATCCCCTTCGCAGGCGCTCTTGCCCGGGGTGTCCTTTTTAAAAGAGTACAGGGTCATGCCCTTGGTATCGACCAGGAAACCGCCGACCCCTGCCTTCTTCGAGACCGTGACCGCATGGTGGTCGGCCAGGGCGACTGTCGCGGTCAACAACAACCCTGCCAGGAACGTCGCGGTGAACATGCTGGTAATGCTCTTCATACGTTTATCCTCCTGTGTTGGTTGAAAAAATTAAAACAGCTTCCCGTTGAAAGGCCGCCATCCCGCGCCGACCATTGCCGGTCCGGCGCGGGATGGCGGTTTGATAGTAAGGGCGGTTATTTCACCGTGACGCGTCTGGTGCTCTCGTGGAAGAGGAACTTGCCCTTGCCCGCTTCCAGCTTGGCCAGTTCGCCGCCCGCCGGCAGATGCCAGAGGCTCACCACCACGTCCAGCTCCTTGGCCGTGACATTGCGGACCTTTTTACCGTCTTTGTCCATATCCATATAGGGGAAGTTGATCTCAAAGGTCTCGGCCTTGGTCTGCCCCGGCTGCAGCGCGGTATCCCGCAGCATCCCGGATTTGCGGTGCGGTCCGTAGACCATCTTGTCGCCCCTGCCCTTGGCCGGGGATTGGGGCATGTAGATTTTTTGTTGGTTGAACACTTCCTTGCCGTCTTTGGTTTTCGCGGTCACATCCAGGACCACCCGGTTGGGAGACGGTCAGCCATCCGGGACGCGGTGGCCGGCATGGCTGGTCATTTTCACCGTCACCACCGCGGTCGGCACCGAGTCGCCCGCCTTGGGCAGAAAATAATAGCCGCGCGCCTCCACCTCAACCGTGACACTGCTCTTGGCCACGGCCGGATCGCGATACCCGGGCATGAGATGGCCATGGCCGTCCTTTTTTATGTGGCAGTCCTGGCAGGTCTCGGTGCCGCCCGAGGGCACATAGGCGTGGAGATAGCTGCCGTAAAGGGTGGCGCACTGGCTCGGTTCCGCCAGCTCGAAATTCGGGCCCAGGCCGTGGCACTGGCCGCACATGATCGACTCCGGCATGGTATCGCTCTTTTTGAGCTTGGTGAATTTGGTGTCCGGATGGCTGCCGTCCTTGCTGCCGTAGACCGCGGCCGGGTCGATCTCGCCGTCGGTCCACTTGTGGATCAGGGCCTTCTGGTTGTGGCAGATCAGGCAGTTGATGTTGACCTTGGCCAGCTGTTTTTTCGCCTTTTCGTCCCCCGCCGCCCCGTCGATGGCTGCCTGGGCGATCTCCCGGGCCACCGCGTCGGTGGCGTCCTTCAGTTGGGGCAGATGGCATTTGGCGCAGATCATCAGGTGCTCGACGGTGAGGTCCTTGACCTCCTTGGCCCCGGAATGGGTGTACTCCTTGAGCAGCCCGTCCTTGACCGTGCCGGCGATGGTGGCCATGGTCCGGGGCGAACCGACCAGGGAGGCGGCATGGTAGGATTTTTCCCATTCCGCAAAGACCTTGGCGTGGCACTTCTTGCACGAGGTCACATCATACATCTTTGCCAATTCATCGATGGAATTCGCCTTTTTCCCCGCGGCCAGGGCCGCGGGGGGCAGCAGAACGATTGCCGCTGCCAATCCGACTCGTAGCAGCTTCATGGACCCCTCCTTGTTTGATTGTTTTCCTCATGTGCAACAGCCGCCGCTCCCTTACGCGCGGGTATCGTCACCTCCTTTTTTTGCTTTTTCCGGGAGACGGAAGACGTTGTCCTCCATGCAACAACGGGATTGCGGGTTGTTGAAAGGATCAGGCGGCAGGAGCGGCGGCGGCGAGGCGGTTCATTCGGGATCGGGGGGCCTGCCGGCCAGGCTCCATGGCCGCCGGGAATGCGCGGCAGCCTTTCCTTTATTATGCGGGAAACGCGCGTTTTTTCAAGGAGAAAGAAATGCGCCGCTGCCCAAGTGGACCCGGAAGGCGCCGAGCCATCGGCAGGCGTGGGACAAGCCCGTTTTGCCCTTGTTTCCCTGCACCACCCCAGATAAAATATATGAAAAGATGTGCCTCTTCTGCCCCATTTGCGGCCGGAAACGAGAGGCGACGCGGCGGGCAGGGGAGGGCACGAGACAAAGCGGAAGGAGGAAGACCATGGAACTACAGGGCAAGAAGGTGCTGCTGCTGGTGGAGGAGACCTATAACGACCGGGAATTCTGGTACCCTTACTACCGCCTCAAGGAGGCCGGCGCCCAGGTGATCGTGGTCGGCCCCGAAGGCGGCAAGGGCTACAGCGGCGCCGCCGGCATCAAGGCCGTTGCCGACAAAGGCGTCAAGGAGGTAAAGGCGGCCGACTTTGACGGCCTGGTCATCCCCGGCGGTTATGCTCCGGATCGCATGCGCCGCCACCCGGCCATGGTCGGCCTGGTCAAGGAGATGGCAACCAGCGGCAAGATCGTCGCCGCCATCTGCCATGCCGGCTGGATGCTGGCCTCGGCCGGGGTGCTCACCGGCAGAACCGTCACCGGTTTCTTTGCCATCAAGGATGATCTGGTCCATGCCGGCGCCCGCTACGTGGACCAAGAGGTGGCGGTGGACGGCAACCTCATCACCAGCCGCACGCCGGACGATCTTCCCGCCTTCCTGCGCGCCATCATCAAAGGGCTGGCCGCCTGAGCCGCGGGGCCGCCCTTGTTACCTCAAGACCTTCGGGTTTTCTTACTCGGGCGGCAGCCGGCAACAGTGCCAACAGCTCGGGATGTTTACCCGCCACCCCTTACGAGATCTTTTCGGCGGCAAGGAGCCTTTTGCGGTTGTGATCGTAGCGCATTTGCAGGATCTCGACCAAGAGGGCGAAACCCATGGGCAGGTAGATGTAGCCCTTGGGCACATGCTTGTGCAGCCCTTCCATGAAGATGGTCACCCCGATGGTGATCAGAAAGGAGAGGGCGAGGATCTTGATGGCCGGATGCTGGAGGATGAACTCGCCGATGGTCCGGGCAAAAAAGAGGATGGCCACGAAGGAGACAATGACCGAGCTGATGATGATCCAGACCTGATTGGTGAGGCCGATGGCGGTGATCACCGAGTCGATGGAAAAAACGATGTCCAAAAGGACGATCTGGCTGATGATCGCACCAAAGCCGCCCATGACCATGCCGGGGCCGCCCGCTTCCTCCTTGGCTTCCACCGTGTGGTGGATTTCCTTCACCGCCTTGAAGAGCAGGAAGAGCCCGCCGGAGATCAGGATCAGATCCCGGACGGAGAAATCCAGCAGCACGGTGTTGGTGAGGTTGGCCAGGCTGAGTAGGGCGACCAGTACGCCGATCCTGGCGACCAGGGCGAAGGCGAGCCCGGCCAGCCGGGCGGAGTCGCGCTTTTCCGCGGGCAGACGGCCGACAAAGATCGAGATGACCAGGATGTTGTCCACTCCAAGGACCAATTCCAGCCCAACCAGCAGGGCGAGTAGCGCCAATGCGTCTCCCATGTGTGCAACCTCGATATGATTGTTCGGTTATGCAAAAAGTCGTCACACCGGTGAAAATCGGTGTCCAGCCCTTCTGGAGCTACCCAAAAGATACTGGATTCCGGCTTTCGCCGGAATGACGGGATGTTGTGATTATGCCAGAGCCTTGGCTTTAGCCAGTGCCCTTTTGAAACCCTCGGCGGAGCGGCTGATCACCGCATCCTCCACGCAGAAGGCGAGGCGGAAATAGCCAGGCATCCCAAAGCCCCGGCCCGGCACGCCCAGAATTTTCTCCTCGGCCAGCAGCCCGACAAATTGGGCGTCATCGGCAAGGGGCGATTTGGGAAACATGTAGAAGGCGCCCTTGGGTGGGATAAACTCGTAGCCCGCCTCGCGCAGCACCTGGCAGAACAGCTCGCGGCGGCGGGCATAGATACTGGTGTCCACCGTGACCCCCTGGAGTTCGGCCACCACCCGCTGCATCAGGGCCGGGGCATTGACAAAGCCCAGGATTCGGTTGGCCAGGGTCATGGCCCCGAGCAACTGGCCCTTGCCCTCGATCTCCGGGTGCACGGCGAGGTAGCCGATGCGCTCGCCGGGCAGGGAGAGATCCTTGGAATAGGAAGAGACGATGAGGCTGTTGCGATACGCCTTGAAGATGCTGGGTACGGTATGATTGTCGTAGACGATCTTGCGGTAGGGCTCGTCGCTGATCAGGTAGACGGTCCGCGGGGCCTTGGCCAGAATCGCCCCGAGATCGGCCAGCTCCGCGGCCGAATAGATCTGGCCGGTGGGGTTGTTGGGGCTGTTGATGATGATCGCCTTGGTCCTGGCGGTGACGGCTGCCTCGATGGCCTCCAGATCCAGGCTGAAATCCCCGGCGGTATTGACGATCTTGGTGACCCCGCCGTGGTTGTCCACGTAGAAGTTGTACTCGACAAAGAAGGGGGCGAGGATGATCACCTCGTCGCCCGGATCGAGCAACGCCTTCATCACCACGTTGATGGCCCCGGCCGCGCCCACGGTCATCAAAATCTCGTCTCCGCCCAGGGCCGTGTCCTGTTCGGCTCCGATCTGTTGCGCCACTGCCTCCCGGACAAAGGCATAGCCGTTGTTGGCCATGTAGCCGTGGCTACCCGGCCCTTCCGCGGCGGTGATCTTGCGCACCGCCTCCTGATACTGGGCGGGCGGCGGCAGGTCCGGGTTGCCGAGGCTGAAGTCGCAGACCTGATCCGCGCCGTACTGGGCCTTGAGCCGACCGCCTTCTTCAAACATCTTGCGGATCCAGGAGGAGCGTTCCGCAAAGGCGAGCATTTTTTGGGAGATAGCCATGGGGTGAATCCTTTTTTTTCGCGCCGGACTGTTTGCCTACAGGGCGTGAACTTCGTCGTCGTTCAACAACCGGCAGCCCGCCTTCTTAAAGACCGCCACCGCCGCGTCCTGGTCGTCGAAGCGGAACAGGAGCATGCCGGATTCGCCGCTTTTTTTGGAAAAGGCGTACATGTATTGCACGTTGAGCCCGCCTTTGGTAGCCATCTGGAGGATGCAGTCCAGGGCGCCCGGCTTGTCCGGCACCTCCACGGCCACCACCTCGGTCAGGGTAACCTGGAAGCCGTTTTTCGTCAGAACCTGCCGGGCCTTGGGGGTGTCGTTCACCACCAGGCGGAGGATGCCGGAATCAGCGGTGTCCGTCAGGGACAGCGCCCGGATATTGATGGCGTTTTTCGCCAGGGTGTGGCTGATCTCGGCCAGCCGCCCCGACTTGTTTTCCAGGAAGATCTCAAGCTGTTTTA
The DNA here is from genome assembly GCA_036397515.1 of Desulfurivibrionaceae bacterium. Taxonomy (GTDB): domain Bacteria; phylum Desulfobacterota; class Desulfobulbia; order Desulfobulbales; family Desulfurivibrionaceae; genus Thiovibrio. Next base: position 5,447 of record DASWIU010000132.1, read on the forward strand.
CCTTCATGCCGTGCCCTCTTGCAGATGCGCCACTGCTGAACAGTTACAGTTTGGCTGTCTTTCAGCCTTGCTTTTTCTGGTCCGGTTGCGGATCGTCGGGAAAGATCCCTCCCGCAAAAAAGGTGTTTCTAACACGGGGGAAAAGAATTTGCAAAGGGTGAAAAAAAGACCCTATCCCTGCTGGAAGGTGAGCCAGCGGCTCTGGGCCGAGGAGCTCAAAACCCCCACCGGATCGACATAATCGTAGACCCGGGGCTGCTTGCCGTGGGCCGGGCGCAGCACCCTCCCCACCACCTGAAGGAGGCGGCCGGTGAACTTGATCGGGGTGGTGAGAAAGAGGGTGGTAAGGTCCGGGCAATCGAAGCCTTCGCCGATGAGCTGCACCGTGGAGATCAGCACCTTGATCTCGCCCTGGCGGACGGCTTCCACCATGGCGGTGCGCTGCTCGGCCGGGAGCTTGCCGGTGAGGACCGCTGCCGGGCAATCGTGTTTTGCAAGCATTGCGGCCAACGCCTCGCAGTGCTTGACCCGGTCGCTGACCACCAGGATGGTGCCCGGGGTGGCGGCGCGTTCCTTGAGGATATCCCCGACAATGAGCTGGTTGCGAGCTGCGTTGCTGGTCAGCGCCTTCATCAGGGCCTGGTAGTTGCCCCGGTACACATAGCGAAATTCCGTGGGGTGCTGGAGGTATTCCGGCTTGAGCACGGCCCCGCTTTCGTGCAGGTCGTGGCTTTCCACCTTGAAGGCCCGGTCGCCCAGGGACATATAGATCAGCTTGGTCAGGCCGTCGCGGCGAAAGGCGGTGGCGGAAAGGCCCAGCAGGTAGCGGCAGTCAAAGGCAGAGACCACCTCGGTGAAGAGCGAGGCCGGGACCCGGTGGCACTCGTCCACGCAGAGCTGGCCGAAATGGGCGGGCAGCTCGGCCAGCCGGTTCCGGGCCGAGTTGACAATGGCGATGGTGATCGGGGCCAGGGAGAAATGGGAGTCGCCGATCATCCCCGCTTCCACGCCCAAGAATGTCCGGGCCCGCTCCACCCACTGGTAGAGGAGTTCCTTGGTGTGGACCAGCACCAGGGTGGGCTGGCGCCGCTGAGCGATCACCGCCAGGGCGATTATCGTCTTGCCCGAGCCGGTGCCGGCTTCGAGCACCCCGAAGTCGTGGCGGGTGATGGCGGCAATGGCCTCTTCCTGGTAGGGCCGCAGCTCGCCTGAAAAGCGGAACTCCACCGGCGGCGCGGTGTGGCGCTGGTCGATGATCCGCGGGTCCCGGCGCATGAATTTCCGGGCCAGGAGGATGGCGTGGTTGGCGTAGCCGCGCGGAAAGGTGAGGGTGTCGTTGTGCTCTGCAAAAAAATAGAGGTGGGGCTTGAGCTTCTTGCCCATCCAACGGCTGTATTTCTTGGCCTCCAGATACTCCGGGTTGTCGATGGTCAGCTGCTGCTTGAGCGCCTCGGCCAGGGTGGGGGAAGCGCCGCGCAGGGAGGCTTGCGCCCCGACGGTGAGGGTGAATAGGCTCATGGCCGGTCCGCGCCTTGGGGAGAAAGGAGCTCGGCCAGCAACGTGGCCAGGCGGGTGCATTCTTTTTCCACTGCGTCCAGCTGGGTCTGCTGGGCGATCAGGGCGCTGTTCAGCTCTTCCAGTCCGATTTCCTGGAAGGCCAACCGGGTTTCCAGTTCGATGATCCGCTGTTCCATGGGGTTATCCTAAGAAGTATCGTGGGGTTATCGGCTTTCTGCCGGTGAAGCGCTGGTACGGCTCGGCCGGATAGCCCAGGGCGATGACGGCATGGATCGCCTCGTCCGCGGGGATCCCCAGGGCGCGCTGGATCTTCGGAGCCTTGGCCATGGCCGCCACGGCAAAGCCGATCAGGCAGGAGCCGAGCCCCAGGGTGTGGGCCGCGAGCAGGATGTTCTGGGTGGCCAGCAGGGCGTCTTCCTTGGGACAGCTTGCCCCGGGCCGGGAGCCGACGATGATGACGGCGGGTGCGCCGTGGAAGAGCCGGTCGCGCCCCTGCTCCGCCCATTCCCGCAGCCCCTGGGCAATGGTTTCATGGTAGCGGTGATAATAAGTGCTCAGGGCCGGCTTGCCAAGCAGGCTGAGAATGCCACGCAGGACAGGATTGGCCGCCAAGCGGTTGAGTTTGGCGAAATAGGCCCCAACCAGATTGCCCAGGGTCTCGACCGCCGGCCGCTGCGGCAGGATGGTAAAGGTCCAGCCCTGGCTGTTGGTGCCGGAAGGGGCGGCGGTGCCGATGCGGACCAGATCTTCCAGCAGCTCCGGCTCCAGGGCGCGGTTGTGGTAGCTGCGGCAGGAGCGGCGGGAGAGCATGAGCCGGACCAGCTGCGCTGTGTCTCCCTGGCCGGGGGGCAGATAACGATTGTCCGCAGAGAAGGAATGAAAACGGAGGTCGTGCGCAAGGCCCGGCACGGTGATGGCCTGGCTCGGGCAGACGGCGCGGCAATGGGCGCAGGCCATGCAGCGATCCCCGCTGACCACCGCCTTGCCGCGCGGCAGCGACAGGGTTTGGTCC
>DASWIU010000133.1:0-4495 GCA_036397515.1 Desulfurivibrionaceae bacterium
GCTATGATCGGGCCCGGGGCTTTTACGAGAAAAACGGCTACCAGGTGGCCTGCGTGCTCCATGATTTTTACCGGGACGGCGACGACAAGGTCATCTACCTCAAGGAGCTCTAAATGTCCTCATAACAACTGCCCTTCGACAGGCTCAGGCCGAACGGATGTTGTCTTAACGATTGAGATTCCGTTCGTGCTGAGTCCTTCGACAAGCTCAGGAGAGCCCTGTCGAAACACTGTTCGAAGCAAATTCCGAGTTTTCACAAGGCCAACATGTTTGTTGAAATCGCTCAAACCGCGATTACAACAGGTACTCTTTCATACCTTTGAATATGCGTCGCGGACCTGTGACTTTTTTCTCTTTTTTTACGAGGCAAACATGTTTCGAATCCGCCGGATCTACGACGACACCCTGACCATCGACCGGGAAACCATCGAGCAGGTGCAGCAGATCCTGCGCAGCCAGTTCTCCGCAGTCTCGGAAGGCGAGATCAGCAGCCTGGCCCAGAAACTTTCCAACCCCCTGAAGTACCGCTTCCGCACCATCCTCTTCGTGGCCGACGACATGAAGCCCCGGGTCAAGGGGTTTGCCCTGCTCAACCATGCCCCGGACCTTTCCTTCTGCTTTCTCGATTTCCTTTCCGTGGACCCGAAATCCGCGGCCAGGGGCATCGGCGGCGCCCTGTACGCCCGGGTTAGGGAGGAGGCCCGCGCCCTCGGCAATGCCGGGATCTTCATGGAGTGCCTGCCCGATGAGCCGAAGATCTGCGGCGAGCCGGCCACGGTGAAGCAGAGCCGGGCAAGGCTGAGGTTCTACGAGCGCTACGGCGCCCTGCCCATCATCCATACGGCCTACGAAACCCCGCTCAAGCCGGAGTACGATTGCCCGCCCTATCTGGTCTACGACGACCTCGGCTCCGGCCAGCCCCTGGCCAGGGACCGGGCCCGCGAGGTGGTGCGCGCCATCCTCATCCGCAAATACGGCAAGGATTGCCCCAAGGGCTATATCGACCTGGTGGTGGACTCCTTCCGCGATGACCCGGTGCTGCGCCGTGCGCCCCGCTATATCAAGACGGAGCCGATCAAGGTGCAGCCGGTCAAGTCGTTGGAAAAATTGATCGCCCTCATCGTCAACGAAAAGCACGATATCCACCATATCCGCGAGCGGGGCTACGTGGAGGCGCCGGTGCGCATTGCCTCCATCCTCAAGGGAATCGAGCCCACCGGCCTGTTCGAGCGGCTGCCGAGCCGCCATTTTTCCGAGCAACACATCAAAAAGGTCCATGACCCGAAATTTGTCGATTATCTCCGCCAGGTCTGCACCTCTCTTGAGCCCGGAAAGTCGGTCTACCCCTATGTCTTCCCCATCCGCAACGCGGCCAGGCCGCCCAAGGATCTGCCGGTGCGGGCCGGCTACTACTGCATCGATACCTTCACCCCCTTGAACCACAACGCTTACAAGGCGGCCAAGGGCGCGGTGGACTGCGCCCTGACCGCGGCCAAGCTCCTGGAAAAGGGCTACCGCCTGGCCTATGCCCTGGTCCGGCCGCCGGGGCATCATGCGGAGCGGCGGTTGTTCGGCGGTTTCTGCTATTTCAACTCGGGCGCCATCGCCGCCAATTATCTCAGCCGCGAGGGCAGGGTGGCGGTGCTTGATATCGATCACCACCACGGCAACGGCACCCAGGATATCTTTTATCAGCGCGACGATGTGTTGACCCTCTCGATCCACGGCCATCCCAGCTTTGCCTATCCCTATTTTTCCGGTTTCAGCGACGAGGTGGGGGAGGGGGCGGGGAGAGGATTTAACCGCAACTACCCCCTGCCGGAAACCCTGGACGGCGCAGCCTACCGGCCGGTATTGGCCAAGGCGCTCAAGCGCATCCGCGCCTTTAAGCCGCATTTTCTGGTGGTGGCTCTGGGGCTTGATCCGGCCGCTAAGGACCCCACCGGCACCTGGTCGCTCACGGCGGCGGATTTCGAGGAAAACGGCCGGATGCTCGGCAGCCTGCGCTTGCCCACCCTGATCGTGCAGGAGGGCGGCTACCGGACCCGCTCGCTGGGCACCAACGCCCGCCATTTTTTCCTGGGGCTCTGGAAAGGCATGCACGGAAATAATCGCGCCTGAACCCCGAAAAAAGGAAAGCCCCTTTTCCAGGACGGGGAAAAGGGGCTTTCAGGGAGGGGAGAGAGGAGGAAAAATCACGTAACTGTTCAGCAGTGCCACAGATGCGCGGAAGAGGCCGGCGAAGTGTGCTGTCGCACATGAGCCGGCCGATGACAAAGCAGATGTGGTGCTGCTGGACAGTTTTACTTCAGAGCCTCATAGACCTTACCCACCAGCTCCGGGCCGGGGGTCAGGGTCTTGTCGCCTGCTTGCCAGTGGGCCGGACACGCCTCGGCCGGGTTGGCCGCCACATAGACGCTGGCCTTGAGCTTTCGCACCAGCTCCTTGGCATTGCGGCCGACGTTGTAAAAATTCACCTCGGAGGCGACCAGCTTGCCCTCGGGGCTGATGATAAAGGTGCCGCGCAGGGCCAGACCCGTATTATAGTCATAGACCCCGAACAGTTTGGCCACCGTGCCGGTGGGGTCCGCGGCCATGGGGTATTTGGCGTTTTCCAGGAATTTCTCTTCCCGTTTCCAGGCCAGATGGGTGTAAACGGTGTCGGTGCTCACCGTGACCGCCTCGGCTCCCGCCGCCTTGAGCTCCTCGTATGCGTCGGCCAGATCGCCCAGTTCGGTGGAGCAGACAAAGGTAAAGTCCGCCGGATAGAAAACCAGGACCGTCCACTTACCCGCCTTTTTCAGCTGCTCCAGGGAAACGGTGCCAAACCCGTAATCGGTCGGCTCATAGGTTTCCATGGTGAAATCCGGCACATTCTGCCCAACCTGCAAACTGCAGCAACAGTTTTCGCCCATGACACATCTCCATCGTAAAAGGTATCGGCAAAGAAAATCATTCGTGTTTGATAAAAATTATCATTTTGCGGAAGCTAAAGTCAACCGTTTTTATCCTACTTCGAGAAAAACATGAAATACCATTTGAATTCAGCCTGTTACCGGAAAACAAAACTGGGCCGCAGCCGGAAACCTGCCGGCTGGCCCGATAAACCTCTTGTGCTTTTTCCTGCTTCGCGCTCTATCACGGAAAAGAAAGAGAGGCCGCGCTTGACACTCCCCCTCTCTTTCCCGTAAATTCTCTATATGTTTAGGAGCCGTTAAAAAATAACTTGCCCACTTATAGCCGTGCCTTTACGGCTCCTTATGCCGTTGTGGCCAGGCGAAATGCCCGAGTTATTTTTTAACCACGGCTTAGTAACTGCCCAGCAGCACCGCATCTGCTTTGTCATCGGTCGATTCGCATACCGAAGTATAGCGAATCGACCTCTTTGTCGGACACTTCTGCCGACAATTGACACACGCATCTGCGGCACTGCTGAACATTTACAGCTCGGGGGTTATCCTCAGTCTTTCACCCTGAACTGGATAATTATTATATGTTTACGCCACAAAGAAAAATAATCCTGACCGGCTACCGGGCCACCGGCAAGACTCTGGTCGGGTTGCTGCTGGCCCAGCACCTGCACCTCGACTTCCTCGACATGGACGAGATGCTTGAGGCCAGGGCAGGGCAGCCCATCCGGCAGATCGTCGCCCAGCAGGGGTGGGGGCAGTTCCGCCTTCTGGAACGCGACCTGCTGGCCGAGCTGATCTGCCGCAAGGACGTGGTCATTTCCACGGGCGGCGGGGCGATCCTGCATCAGGAGATCTGGAACCTCTTGCGGCAGACCGGCCTTACCGTCTGGCTCACCGCGGATATCGACACCATCTGCCGCAGGCTGGCAGAAGACGGTAAAAGCACCAGCCAGCGGCCTTCGCTCACCGACTCGGACATCTACGCCGAGGTGGCCCAGGTGCTGGCCGAGCGGGAGCCGCTCTATGAAAAAGGTTCGCACCTCACCGTGGACACCAGCAACAAGACCTCGGGCGAAATCGTGCATATTATTGAAACGGCCCTGGGAGACGACGGGTTTCTGCGCAAAGTCGAAGCCTCGCTCCCCAAGGACCCCATATACTGTTAGAGGGTGACAATGGCAGGAAATACCTTTGGCTCTGTTTTTCGCGTAACCACCTGGGGCGAATCCCATGGCCCCGCCGTGGGCGCCACCCTGGACGGCTGCCCCCCCGGGCTGCCGCTCACCGCCCTGGATATCCAGACGGAGCTTGACCGGAGACGGCCCGGCAAGGGGGGGCCCGCGGCCAGCCCGAGAAAAGAACCGGATACGGTGGAGATCCTCTCCGGGGTCTTTGAAGGCAAAACCACCGGCACCCCCATTGCCCTGGCCATCTTCAACAAGGATGCCATGAGCAAATCCTACGACAATCTCAAGGATATCTTCCGGCCGGGGCATGGCGATATCACCTATCTTGCCAAGTACGGCCTCCGCGATCACCGGGGCGGCGGCCGGGCCTCGGCCCGGGAAACCGCGGGCAGGGTG
>DASWIU010000134.1:0-9534 GCA_036397515.1 Desulfurivibrionaceae bacterium
GGTGGTTGAATTCAATTCGCTCAATCCCCTGAAGACCGAGGGGAAATGGGGACTGACCCACCGGGATCACCGCAAGATTTTGATAGTCGACGGCAAGGTCGCCATTCTCGGGGGCATCAACATCAGCGAGGTCTATTCGAGCCGTCCTTTCAAGCGGAAAAAAAAGAAAACGGCGTCAATTCACTGGCGCGACACCGACCTGCAGATTGAAGGTCCGGCCGTGGCTGAAATTCAGAAGCTTTTTTTGGACACCTGGCAGAAGCAGAAGGGGGCGGAACTTTCCGAAAAAAACCAGTTTCCGGCCCTGCAGGAAAAGGGCACTGCCCTGGTGCGGGTGGTCGGCAGCACCCCGGGCGAAACCAACAGAATCCCCTTTGTGGTGTATGTCTCGGCCATCATTTTTGCCGAGCATTCGATTCATCTGACGAATTCCTATTTCATTCCCGACGAACAGATAATCCGGGGCCTTACCGATGCGGCCGGGCGCGGGGTTGACGTAAAGATCATTCTCCCCGGGGTCACCGATTCCAAGTTGGCCTTATATGCCCAGAGATACCATTATTCCGGGCTGTTGCAGTCAGGGGTGAAGGTGTACGAGCACGACACTTCCCTGCTGCATGCGAAAACCGCGGTAGTTGACCAGGTCTGGGCCACGGTCGGTTCGACCAATCTGGATTATTTAAGCTTATTGAGCAATGACGAGGTGAATGCGGTTATCCTGAGTAAGGAGTTTGCCGTCGAAATGGAAAAGATGTTTGCCCGTGATCTGGCGGATTCCAAGCAGATTCACTGGGAAGAGTGGAAAAAGAGGCCGTTGTTGCCCAGGCTCAGGGAGTGGTTTGTCAATTTATTCATCCGCTGGTTGTAGCCTTTCGACAAGAATGACGGGCTCGGAAAAAGGGGAAAAAGTCACAGGTCCGCAGTACCTTGCAACTTTTTAATCGACAGCGGATTAATGCCCTCCCCCCTTGCGGGGGAGGGCTAGGGAGAGGGGGAAGCTGCCATTATCCCAGCAGGTTGTAGCTACCCCCAACCTCCCGCAAGGGGAGGGGAGTTTTTCAGAAATAGTAAGAGTTCCAGGTCCTGAGCATACACGCAAAGAGTTACCAAGCCATAACCGTTGCAATCGCGGCTTGGTGCGATTGCAACAAGGATGGGTTCATTCCCGTAAAAATGGATCAGATGAACCGGGGGGATACGATCAGAAGCCATGGCGGAGTATTCCCGTTTCTGCTCGCCGCTGCGCTCCTCTTTTCGACCGGCGTTACGGTTGCTGCCGAAAAGCCTGGGCAGGGCGAAGAGCTCCTGCTCGGCACCTATCGCCGGAATCTGGACCGATTGGAGCGAAACAGCTTCGGCTTCCCTCTTTTTCTGGAGTCTTTTGAGCGAGACGCCAGAGTGCAGGTGGATATCCACGGGATCTTCGATTATCCCTTCGACAGCGTGGCCAACGTGCTCAAGGTTCCGGCCAACTGGTGCGATATCGTCTCCCTCCATCAGAATGTCAAGGCCTGCACCTACCGGGAACCGCCGGGCGGCTGGCTGCTGACCTTTCACCTCGGCCGCAAGGGGTATCAGCCCCTGGAAGACACGCGGCAGATCCTGTACCAGTACCGGAAAGTTGTTCAGCAACCGGGATATCTGGATATCACTCTCAGCGCCGAGGCCGGCCCTTTCGGCACCAACGACCACCGGATGCGGTTCGAGGCCCTGCCCCTTGAGGGGGGAAGGACCTTTGTCCATGTCAGTTATGCATACAGCGACAGCGTTGCGCTCCGCCTTGCGGAAAAGGTCTATTTTGCGACCTTCGGCCGGAGCAAGGTCGGGTTCACCCAGACCGGCGCCGAGGAAAACGGCCAACCCGTCTATGTCGGCGGGCCCCGCGGCGCGATTGAGCGCAACGCTGTCCGGTACTATTTTGCAATCCAGGCCGCGATGAATACCTTGCGCTATCCCGAAGAACATCGTTTTAGTATGAGAATCAACGAGTGGTACGATCTGACAAGCCGCTACCCGAGGCAGCTCTTCGAACTGGAGAAGGAGGAGTACCTCGCCGTCAAGACGGCGGAGCATAAGAATCAGCTGCGCCTCCAGAGGCGGCTTGGGACGGGTTTTCCGTGAGTGCCCGGCCATCCTCTTCCACCCAAGGACGAGCGGCAGCAACAGGGGAAGAAGAGGGATATTTCCCCCCAAAGGACCAGAGCGAATGTCTCAAAAAATCCCGCAGGATATCAAGGAAGATCTGGAAAAGGCGGCCCTCCTCCATCAACGCGCCTCTTCCGATTACGAAAAATGTGTGGAATTCAACAAGTTGATGTCCGATCTTTTGGGAAGACTGGAAGATGCCGGCTGCCATAAGACCGCCGACAAGGTGATGACCATCCTCCTCGACTGCAACCCCAAACAAGGCGCCCAGTGCGAAAAGGCTGCCCGGATCGGGGACAAGATGAAGAAGTTTTCAGGGGAGAAGGGGAGCAAATAGCCCTTTTCGGTTCGCTCCCTCAGGGCCGGTCCGGAGCGAACCCAAGGAGTGCCTCCCCCTTTTTTTGGGAAAAATATCCCCCGGAGCATTGCAATTCCCGGCCGAGTGGAGTTTCATAGGGTAATTCTTGCTGAAAATCAGAGGAAATTACCCTTGTCTCAAAAAATAAACCCCCGCAGCCGGCCCAGTTTGTTGTCCATGCCGAACAAAAACAGCCGCCACCGCCTCCGGCAAAACGCGGCCGCGCTTTGCCTTCTGGTCCTGCTCCTCCTGCCCGCCCCAGGCAAGGCAACGGCCGCCGCCCAGCACGCCGGCCGCTACGACGTGCTCTATATCTGGGACAACGACTTGAACAACCTCCAGGATTACAAGGAGGAGCTGGAAACCCAGCTCGGCCCGGAGGTCGGCAAAAAAATACGCCTTGTCCAGCGTGGCGACCGGTACGGGATCATCTATGACTGCAACGCCACCGCGCTCGCCTCGGCAAAAATGGCAATCGGTCATGGCGCCCTCCTCAAGCAGAGCGGGTTGGGCAACGCCAGGGCCATCAAGGATGAAGGCTACCACGAACTCTACAATGTTTGCTACGGACGCGGTCCGAATCTTGAAATCCTGACCGAACAGTATCGGGCAATTTACAGCAGCCTCGGCACCGAGGTCGGCAAGAATCTCTATATTGAAAAAAACGAAGACGGCAAATTCACCCTGATCTGCAGAGTGCAGGCGGAGAAGCAATCGGCCGTGGCCGTGGCCCGGCACCACGCGGAATTGCTGGCCAGGAAGGACATCCGGGCCTCCATCACCCGGGAGGAAAACAACGAGGTGGTTTTCGGCGAGTCAAGCCTGCTTGACCACGAGGAAAAGGATGTCGAATCCGGCCCGGCGCCCTCCGCGCCGGCACCGGCCTTGGCCGAAAAGCAGGCCGCTCCGGCTGAATCGGTTCCGCTGCTCACCGGTGGCAAGAAAAAGCGCGTCGGCGCAACCGTTGCCGATACCGGCAGCGCCCTGGAAAAAGAGCTGGAGGAGTATATCAAGGATTTGCGGTGCCGGGGGCTGGTCGCCAAGGATGAAAAAACCGGCTGGCTGGTCATTGATCTGACCAAGGGGGAAACCATCGTCGGCATCAACGTCGACAGCCCCTACCAGGCCGCCAGCATGATCAAGCCGCTCATCGCCCTCGCCTATTTTCACCGGCTCAAGGAGGGCAAACTGATTTACGGCCCCAAGTCCCGCAAGAAAATGGAGGCGATGATTCAACGCAGCAGCAACACCGCCACCAACTGGATTCTAAGGCAGGCCGGCGGCCCCAGGGCGGCGCAGAATATTCTCCGCCGCCATTACGGCAAGCTGCTCCGCGAAACCCGCATTGTCGAATACATCCCCCGCGGTGGGCGGACCTACCGGAACAAGGCTTCGGCCAAGGACTACGGCCGGTTCCTCGTCGCGCTCTGGCGCAAGCAACTCCCCCACAGCCAAGAGCTCCGCCGCCTGATGGCCCTGCCCGGAAGCGACCGGCTCTACTCCGGCACTCCGATCCCCCGGGGAACCCTGGTCTACAACAAGACCGGCACCACCGCGAAACTCTGCGGGGATATGGGCATCCTCGCCCCCCGGGGGAAGAATGGCCGCCGCTATCCCTATGTGGTGGTCGGGATCATCGAGAAACAAAACAAGGCCGGTAACTACGGGCACTGGATGAGGGCACGGGGCAACGTGATCCGCAGGATTTCCTCCATGATCTATGAGAAGATGAAAGCCAGCTACAATCTGCTCTGACAGCTTCTTTGCCGTCAAGCAGGCCGAAAGACGCCCCTGCTTAAGAGCCGGCCCCGCTTTTTTTCTTGAACACGCGCACCTCCACATCCACATCCAATTGCAACCGATCCAGAGCCGCCACCTTGGCCTTGGTCTCCCGGTCGATGTTCCAATAGTAGGGGGTCATGGCCAGCAGATCCATGATCGTCCGGTTGCCGGTGAGTTCAAGCGGGTAGGTGATCCTCGCCACGGCGGCAGGGGAGAAAAGCTCCCTGGCCTTGTCGGTGATCGAGGGGGCGTCATGTTCCCGGGTGACCGGATAGATGATCTCCCGCAGGCCGTTGAGGTGACGCGGCCCGGGGCTGACAAAGACGAGGCTGCCGCTCTCTTTGAGGATTCGGGCAAATTCCGCGATGTTGGCCGGGGAAAAGACACTGAGCACGATATCCAGGGAGCCATCCACAAAGGGCAGATCGTTGATGCTCGCCACGAACCAGGCCATGGTCCGGTCGCGCTGGGTGGCCTGCCGCACCGCAAACTTGGAGACATCGACCCCGTGGTAGTCAATGGCGAGATGCGCCGCGCTGCCGCAGGCCAGGGCCGCCTTGAGGCGCTGCAGATAAAAGCCCTCGCCGCAGCCGGCATCGAGCACGCTGCAGCCGCTGTCGCCTGCCGATTCCGAAAGCGCGGCGGCGATGGCCTCGTTGATCCCGTCGGATATCTTGCCGTAATACCCCAGGTCCAAAAACCGCCTCCGGCTCTGGATCATCTCCGGGTCGTCCCCCGGCTCCTTGGAATGCTTCTTGTGGGCCAGCACCAGGTTGACGTAGCCCTGGCGGGCGGCGTCGAAGCTGTGCAGCGCGGCGCATTGGTAGCCGGTTGCGGTCGGTCGCAGCGGTTCTCGGCAAACCGGGCACTGGAGAATGGAGGTCATGCGCGCGTCCTTGAGCCTGGGGCCTGAGCCCATCTGCGCGTGATGGGTCGGGTTTCAGGGGGGTGGGGGAGCCGGGTGCGCAACAACGCCCAGGCACTGTTTGCTTGCCCCGGCTCCCGGGACCATCTTACTTGATTGCGAGAAATAAATCTGTTCCGGATTCGGCTATGGGTTATAATTTGGGTTCGTAATTTTTTTAAGGTAAACTCCCTGCTTTGCCGGGGACTCGTAAAGGTTTGACCTTTATACGGCAATCGTGTTCAGGCTGTTCCTGTGAATGCAGCGCTGTTATTCCCCCCTTTGTTAAAGGGGGAGGCAAATAGTGTTGCCGCCTTGGGCGGCTCACGATTTTGTCGGCGCCTTTGAGGCGCTCCCGATATGCCACCGGCTTTGCCGGTGGTGACTCACTAGTTTGAAGGGTGACTGAATCTTGGCTAAGAAAAAATTATTTCCGAAGAAACAGAGGAGCAGGAGGCGGCGCTGGACCCTGCTCAAGATCGTCGGGGCGCTGACGCTTCTGGTCTCGGTTGCCCTCGGCTTGTACGTCGTCTATCTGGACCAGCTGATCCGCCAGAAGTTTGACGGCAAGCGCTGGGCCTTGCCCGCCGTGGTCTACGCCCGCCCCCTGGAGCTGTATCCCGGGCTGCCTCTTACCCAGGCCATGCTTGCCGAGGAGTTGCAGCTTGGCGGGTATCGCCGGGACAAGGCGGCCAAGGATCCGGGCGGCTATGACCGGGCCGGCAACCTCATGCATCTGGTCACCAGGGAATTTGCCTTTCCCGACGGGGTGGAAAAATCGGCCCGGCTCACCGTGGAGTTTGCCGGCGCCGCGATCAAGAGGATCTCCGCCACGGAGAGCGGGGCGGAGATTGCCCTGGCCCGCCTTGATCCGGCCCGGATCGGCAGTTTTCATCCCCTGGAAAACGAAGACCGGATTGTCTGCACCCGCAAGGAGCTTCCCGAGCTGCTGGTCAAGACCCTCCTCGCCGTGGAGGACCGGCATTTTTACACCCATTCCGGGGTTGATCCCTGGGGAATCCTGCGGGCCATGTTTGCCAATCTCCGCGCCGGCAAGACGGTGCAGGGCGGCAGTACCCTGACCCAGCAGCTGGTGAAGAATTTTTTCCTCACTAATGAGCGCACCCTGCGGCGCAAGGTCAATGAGGTGATCATGGCCCTGCTGCTGGAGGCGCATTACAGCAAGGACGAGATTCTCACCGCCTACGCCAACGAGATCTTTCTCGGCCAGGACCGGGGCCGGGCGGTGCACGGTTTCGGCCTGGCCAGCCAGTTCTATTTCCGGCGGGAATTACAGGATCTTTCCCCGGCCCAGATTGCCATGCTGGTGGGGATGATCAAGGGCCCCTCCTATTACGACCCGCGCAGTCAGCCGAAGCGCGCGCTGCAGCGGCAACAGGTGATCCTGGCGGTGATGCGGGCGGAAGGGGTGATCTCCGAGAGGGCATACCACACGGCAAAGGCTGCCGGCCTGGAGAAGGGCGCCGCGGTGCAGAGCGGTTTTAACCGCTATCCCGATTTTCTCGAACTGGTGCGCCGCCAGTTGGGAGAGGACTACCGCGAGGAGGATCTCACCTCCACCGGGCTGAAGATCCTCACCACCCTTGATCCCCAGGTGCAGACCCAGGTGGAAAGAAATCTGGGGGAGACCCTTTCGGCCCTGGAAAAACGGACCGCCGCCCGCGGGCTTGAAGGCGCGGTGATCGTCAGCAGCCGGGAGGGCGGGGAGATTCTCGCCGTGGCCGGAGGCCGCGACGCCTTGCAGCCCGGGTTTAACCGCGCCTTGGACGCCCAGCGCCCCATCGGTTCGCTGATCAAGCCGCTGGTCTACTTGACGGCCCTGGCCAACGGCTACACCCTGGCCACCCCGGTGCCGGACGTCTCCTTCACCGTGACCAATGCCGGGGCCAAGGCCTGGCACCCGGCCAATTATGACAAGAAAGAGCACGGTCTGGTGCCCTTCCACGAGGCGCTGGCCTATTCCTATAATCTGGCCACGGTCAAGATCGGCCTGGAGGTCGGGGTGGAAAAGGTGGTGCACAATCTCAAGCAGGCCGGGATCAAGCGGGATTTTAAGCCCTATCCCTCCTTCCTGCTGGGAACGGCAGCCTTGTCGCCCCTGGAGGTGGCCCAGGTGTATCAGCTCTTTGCCACGGGTGGTTTTTATCAGCCGCAGCGGAGTATCCGCAGTGTGCTGACCCTGGACAACAAGGTGGTCCAGCGTTTCGGGCTGAGTGTGGAGCAGCGCTTTCCGGCCCGGGAGGTCTTTCTGCTCAATATTGCCCTGAAGCGGGTGGTCAGCAATGGCACGGCGCAATCGCTGTTACACTATATCCCCGCGACGGTGCAGGCTGCCGGCAAAACCGGAACCACGGACGAGCTGCGGGACAGCTGGTTTGCCGGCTTTACCGGGGACCGGCTGGCCGTGGTCTGGATCGGCCGCGACGATAACAAGCCGACCCCGTTCACCGGTTCCAGCGGCGCCATGGTGGTGTGGGGCAAGATCATGCAGTCTCTCCATCCCCAGCCCCTGGAGCTGACGGAGCCGGAGGGGCTGGAATGGGCCAGGGTGGAGGCGGGAAGCTATGACCCCTCCGAGGATGCTTCCCGGGACAACGTGGTCCTGCCCTTTGCCGCGGGAACGGTGCCCGCCGGGGCAACCCCGGTCTCCTCCCCTGCCGCGGAGGATGGCGCGCAGGAGCGGAAGGGGCCCGGGGTCTTGGACACGATCCGCAACTGGTTTCAGTAAAACGCAGCCCAAGAAACCCGTGACCTTGTCTTATGTAAAAAAAGTCCCCTCTCCCGCGAGGGGAGAGGGCTAGGGAGAGGGGGAACGTGCAGCCGTGATGCAGTCGGCAACTTCCCCCACCCCCCAACCCCCCCGCCAAGGGAGGGGGCCTAAAACCAAAATTCCCACCGGCCATGGCCGGCAGCAACAGAGAGGCAAAGGAAAACGAGATGAAGCAAAGAAGCCATAACCGTTTACGGCAGATCGGCCGGCAGAGCGGGTTGCTCCTGGCCATGATCCTCTCCTTGCACGGCTGCGCGGTGCAAGAGCCGGTCAAGCAACCGGCCGGGCCTGCCGCGGACTCCGGCCCCCCGGCCGTTTCCGCGCCGACTCCTGCCCCGGAACCGGTCGCCCTGCCCAGGCGGGAGTCCGTGCCGGTGCCGGAAGAAGGGAAGGCTGCCGGGACCTTGCTTGCCAATGCCCGGCAGAATGTGCGGGCCGGTAAGTTCAATCAGGCCGAAATGATGCTGGAACGGGCCCTCCGGCTTGAGCCCCGCAACGCCAGGCTGTGGCATGAGATGGCCCAGGTGAAATACGGGCAAAAGGATTACGGGCAGGTGATCCAGTTCTGTATCAAATCGAACAGCCTGGCCGGAAAGGATTATGGCTTGATCAGGCAGAACTGGCTGTTGATGGAAAAGGGTTATCTGCAACTGGGAGAGCCGGAGAAGGCGAAGCAGGCGAGGAGCAAGGCCGGATCACCACCTTGACATCCCCCGGTGGCCTGCCCATAGTAACACCATGATGATTTACCATGAGCTGAGGAGGCTTTTATGAATATCACCATTAAAGAAAAAGCAGAGGCGATGCTGAACAGTAAGCTGACCCCGGGCCAGTTCCTGCGGGTCTTCGTCAAGGAAGGAGGATGCGCCGGTCTGACCTACGGCGCGGAAATCGCCAGCGAGATGCAGGGCGGGGAGAGCGTGGTCCATACGGCAGGCGCGATCCGGATTGTGACGGATGAAGCGAGCGGGAAATTTCTCGACGGCCTGGTCGTCGACTACTCCGACGAGCTGATCAACGGCGGCTTGCAGTTCACCAATTCCAATACGAAAACCACCTGCGGTTGCGGCCAGAGCTTCAATCTGCAAGGCTTCCCGAAGATCGAAGGCGGTAAGTGTAAGACCTGAAGCGACTTGCGCAATCCCCATTTGGCAGCGGTGTCCGGCTGGAGCGAAAACAGGGGATGCCCCCTGTTTTCGCTATCGTTTCAGCTGCCTGTAGACGTCATCATCATTGCGCTTGCCGATGAGCGCCACTTTCAGGATATCCTCTTCCACCCGGTACACGATCCGATATTCCCCGATATCGGCCCGGCGGAAGGGGTAACCAATCAGCTCTTTTGAGTCGTGGGGCTCCGGGTTTTCCATCAAGCCGAACACCTTGTTCGCCACCTGCCTGAACTGCTTCGGCGGCAACTGTTCGAGAAAAGCCAAGGCTCTCTTGGTCAGATCGAGTTTAAGCATGCTGCTCTTTCAGAGAGGCTAGGCTCTTTTCCGTGCCGACATACCCTTCCTGTTCCGCCGCCAGCGCCTTTTGCGCCCAGTAGGCGTCTTC
>DASWIU010000135.1:0-3396 GCA_036397515.1 Desulfurivibrionaceae bacterium
AAGGGGTGCTGTTCTCCCCATGGTCACGCCGCCGAGCAGCACAGCCTTGGCCGAACAAGGCGCTTGCACTGTTTGAGCGCAGCGAGTTTGCAAGCGCCCGGCCAAGGCGAGCAGCGCAGGGAATCCCGCCTGCGGCGGGACAAGTGGCTGGGTGCCCTTTCTTTTGGTTCGTTTTCTTTGGGCAAGCAAAGAAAATGAACAAACATACTGGCTATCACGCCGGATCGCTCAAACCTTTCCGGACCCTCCGCCCAAGGCGGTGGTTTTATGCACAATAAGGAGCAATTCCATGGCTAAAAACATTCAAACGGAAATAGAAAAACTCAAAAACCAGCTCGTCTACCTCGGCACGGCGGTGCAGGAGAACCTGCAAAAATCGGTCAAGGCCCTGTGGGGAAAAAATCCCGATCTGGCCCGGCAGGTGATCGCCACGGACAAGGGCGAGATCGACTCCATGGAGATCAGCGTGGAGGAGGAATGCCTGCGCCTTCTGGCCCTGCACCAGCCGGTGGCCGGCGACCTGCGCTTCATCGTCACCGTGCTCAAGATCGACAACGATCTGGAACGCATCGGCGACCTGGCCGCCAAGATCGCCGACAAGGTCATCCTGCTCCACGACATCGACCCTGTCCGCTTTGCCGCCGAGGGCATGCGGATTCCGGAGATGTTCAACGCCATGTTTGCCAAAACCATCTGGATGTTCGAGAATACCATGGAGGCCTTTGTCAACGAGGACACCGACCTGGCCTACAAGGTGTGCCTGGAGGACGACGAGGTGGACCGGGCCAAGGGCGCCATCCGCGCCGAGATGGAGGAGATCATTCTGCGCGACCCGGCCCAGCAGGTCTATCTGGCCAAGCTGATCAGCGTGGCCCGGAGCATGGAGCGCATCGCCGACCACTGCACCAATATCTGCGAAGACATTATTTATATGGCGCAGGGCAAGATTGTCCGCCATCATATAGCACGATAGCTTACATGAACTGTCACGGTCACACTGCCCAGGATATATAAATTTCATACGGGGCGCCCCTAAACTTCCGGCAGCCCCGGGATTGCAACCGTTCAGGAGTGCCGTAGATGCGTACCCCGGAGGGGTATAAACTCCAGAGGCCTGTTCGCTATACACCAGGTATGCGAACCAGGCCGATGACAAAGCAGATGCGGTGCTCCTGAACGGTTGCGGAGAAAGAGAATGGCCAGAGAAACCATCCTTGTCGTGGAAGACGATGAAAACATCCAGCAGCTGGTGGGCTACAACCTGGCCAAGGCCGGGTTCCACGTGCTCTACGCCGACAACGGGGAGCAGGCGCTCAGCGTCATCAAGCGGGAAAAGCCGGAGCTGATCGTCCTCGATCTCATGCTCCCGGGCTTGAGCGGCTTCGAGATCTGCAAGCTGGTGCGCAAGGACCCCAAGACCAAGAACCTGCCCATCGTCATGCTCACCGCGAAAAGCGAGGAAAACGACATGGCCGCGGGCCTGGATCTCGGGGCGGACGATTACATCACCAAGCCCTTCAGCCCCAAGATCCTCGTCTCCCGAATCAAGGCGGCCCTGCGCCGCAAGGAGGGGTTGAGCGAAGAAGGTGGCGGAGGCAGCAAGAAGGCAGGCCCCCTCACCATCCACGGGATAACCATCGACCCCAACCGCTACGAGGTGCTGGTGGGCGAGGAGGCCATCCCCCTCACGGTGACTGAATTCTCCATCCTGGAGCTGCTGGCCCGGCGGCCGGGCTGGGTCTTCAACCGCCAGCAGATCATCGACGGGGTCCGGGGCTACGACTACGTCATCACCCCCCGGGCGGTGGACGTGCAGGTCTTCGGGCTGAGAAAAAAACTGGGCGAGGCGGGCAGATACATCGAAACCGTGCGCGGCATCGGCTACCGCATGCAGGGCTAGTACCTTGTAACTTTTCAATCTCTTTTAGGGTCTAATTCCCCGCAGCTTGCTGCGAGTCGTCATTCCGGCGGAAGCCGAAAATCCAAATAGAACTGGATGCCGGATCAAGTCCGGCATGACGTTTTTTGGTACCCCGCAGCTTGCTGCGGGTGCAGTTCATTCGACATCAAATTAATTCCCTCCCCCCTTGCGGAGGAGGGTTTCAGCAGGTTGTAGCTACCCCCTCCCCTACTTGTCCGTTTTCCCGGCGATATACACCACATGCCTGCGCCCGCCCCTGCCCGGGCGTTGGCGGTTCACCGAGAATCCGGCCGCCTGCAGCCGTTTTTCAAAGGCGGCGTCCGGATCTTCTGACCAGACGGCAAACACCCCGGCCGGCTTCAAGGCTGCCCGGCTGGCGGCCAGCGCCTTCTTGCCGTACAGATAGTCGCCCCTGCCCTGATCCCCTTCATAGGGGCCCTCGTACAGATCAAGGATGATGGCGTCAAAGCGCTGCTCCTTGCCCTTGCTTGCCGCCTCGGCAATGACCTTGGCCACATCACTGATCACCACCGTGACCCGAGGGTCGTCCACGGCCCCGTCGGTTAACTGGGCAATGGGTCCCTGGCACCAGGTGACCATGATCGGGTTCAGCTCCGCCACCACCACCTCGGCATCCACCGGAAGATGATCCAGGGCCGCCTTGAGGGTGAAGCCCATGCCCAGACCGCCCACCAGCACCCTGGGCATCTTGGTCTCTTTCAGGCCGGCACAGGCCAGCTCGGAGAGAACGATCTCGGAGCGGTTGGCCGAGGAGTTCATCAGCACCCGGCTGTCGATGGTGATCAAAAAATCCGCCTCGCCCCGCTGCCGCAGATCGAGCAGCCCCTCGTCGGTGTCAATGCTGTCCACTACTCGCCACGGTTGCGCCATATATAATGCTCCGATTTGTTTTGCTGATTACCAAGCGATCTCCGTAGCCGGAAGAATACGCTTATTCCTCTGTTCATTTCTTTGCTTGCCCAAAGAAACGAACCAAAGAAAGGGCCCCCTGTGTCCCTTGTCCCGCCGCAGGCGGGAGCCCCTGTGCTCCTCGATGCTGCCGGGGCTTTGCAAACTCGGCTTTCGCCTCAAACAGTGCAAAGCCCTTTTTCGGCAGCCTCTCCGGTGCTCGGCTGCGTGCCAATGGGATTTTAACAACTATGAAAGCAATGGAGTTGACTAAGCTTGCTCGGCAAGCAGGATCTTTTTAACCCGCCCCACCGCCCCGCTTTCCAAGCGAACCT
The DNA here is from genome assembly GCA_036397515.1 of Desulfurivibrionaceae bacterium. Lineage (GTDB taxonomy): Bacteria > Desulfobacterota > Desulfobulbia > Desulfobulbales > Desulfurivibrionaceae > Thiovibrio. The sequence goes on from DASWIU010000135.1 coordinate 3,166, forward strand.
TGATGCCATGGGGATGGGTGGGGGATTTGGTCAAAATGTCTTTCACCACGCCCTCGGTGAGAAGGCCGGAGCGCTGATTCTCTTTCAAAACGATGCACACCCGCAGCCCGGCTCTGATCTCGCTGCGATTCATGCCACTCATGCCGCGCCCCGCTTGCTTTGCTATTGGATCAGCGCCAGTAAGCCGGGAAAGGTCTCCACAAAATAATGGGGGGTGGTCTGGCCCGGGCT
>DASWIU010000136.1:0-1611 GCA_036397515.1 Desulfurivibrionaceae bacterium
CTACCGTTTTGTTCAGCACCGGCAGGACGCCGGGCATGCCGAGGCAGACCGGACAGGTGTTGGTGTTGGGCGGGTTGCCGAAGGCGGTGGTGCAACCGCAGAAAATCTTGCTCTTGGTTTTGAGCTGAGCATGGACCTCAAGGCCGATGACGGTTTCAAATTCCATGGTTTTCTCTCCATTATAAAAACCGGCGGCGGGACAAAACCGCCGATCAGTGGGTCTCTTTTCCTTTTCGCACCCAGCCTTGAATCCTGGTCAGTTCCTGCTCCCAGCCGGAGCCGATGCGCAGCTCGAGAAACATCCGGAAGAGCTGATCCACGGTGCGCACCACCATCTCGTGCAGGCTGAGATGCTCCAGCAGCCTGCCTTCCACCGCCTCGGGGTCGTTGCCCTCTTCGGCGGAGCCCATGGTTTTGGGCGGCTTCACGTTGCGAAACTCCATGAGGGTCGCCTTGAAGGAGAGGTTCCATTCATACTCCCCCCTGGTCAGCAAGATCCGGGCCTGCTCCAGCTTCTTGCCCATGGCCAGCCCGGTGCGCGCCTCCTGCAGCTCGGTCATCAGCCCCCGGCAGATCAGCTTCTCGCGGTTCTCGCCTTCGCCGTACTCCAGCATCATGTGCTTTTCAAAGACCAGCTGGATATCCTCGCCGGCCTCGGGGAGAAAGATGGTGCCCCCCCGCTCCTCGCTTTTGAACCAGAGCCAGGTGAGAAACTCCTGGCCCACAAATCGTTTTTCATCGATGATATCAAGCAAATCCATGCGCTTAAGCCTCTGGGGTCAAATGAAGATTGCGGGGGTGATGTCGGCCAGGGCCTCGCGGCCCGGGGCGTCGAGCAGGTGTTCGGCGGTGAGATAGGGCACCTGCAGCATCAGGCTGAGATCAAAGGTTTGCTTGAAAAACTCCTCCAACAGCTCCTGGGCCTTCTGGCTGGTGGAAAAAAACAGGACCGTGGCCTCGGCCAGATTCCAGCAGAGATCATAGACCGCCGGGGTCGGCGCCGCCTTTTTCATCAGCATCAGCTTGACGCTCTCCTTGATCTCCACCCGGTGGGCGCGGGCCAGCTTGGGAATCTGCCGCTCCTTCTTGAGCCGCTCCTCTTCCTTGAGGCAGAACTTGTTGAGCACCTTGGACGACACCATCCGCTCGTCCAGGCGCAGGGAGAGCACGACATGGTCCGCCGCCGCATACGAGGCATAGGCAAACTCGCTGTCAAACATGTTCAGCACGGAAACCCAGCCCACGGAGCGTTCCTCGTAGCTCTCGTCAATATCCCGGAAGGAATTTCTGGCGATCCGCTCGGCGGCGAACTCCCAGAAATTCGCGGGCAGATCCCCTTCCACCGCATAGCGGACATAACTTGCCGATCTGGCCAACAACCCCATGGCGCACCCATTATAAATAGTCAGAAAAAAAAGCCCTGCTCCGCGCAGAAGCCCTGTCTTGGTCCGCAACAAACCAGAAGATATAGCAGACCCAGGCGAGCGCCACAAGCTATTTAAGCGGCAAAGCCCCCCTCAAAAAACCCCAATAATTACACAAGCTCATGGCTTTATCCGGCAGAGCGACCGGGAAGACAGCGGGGCAAAAAAAGGAAAAAGAAGACAGCAA
>DASWIU010000137.1:0-36176 GCA_036397515.1 Desulfurivibrionaceae bacterium
TAACGGCATAAGGGGCCGTAATGAAATGGTGGAAATTTGTAACAATTATTTCATAACGGCCCCTAAATAAGTTTGACTGTTTTTTAAGCCCCGTTATACCCTGAACACAATAAGTGCTCTCGCAGAAGCCGGGCGTATTTCAGTTAAAGCAGATCAACCGCAAGGAAGCAGACCGCAACCATGAACGACAAGATTCCCCAAGGCCCGTACTGTTCTGTTTTTAAATCGCTCTCCAAAAAGGATTTCCTGAACACGATCAACCACCATCTGCTGAGTTTCCTCGGCCGTGATCCCCAACGGGCCGGGAGCAGGGATGTTTACAAGGCCCTGGCCTACACCATCCGTGATTTTCTGATCGAGCGCTGGATTGCCACGCAAAAGGGCTATTACGCCAAAGGCAAGAAACGGGTCTACTATCTGTCCCTGGAGTTTCTCATCGGACGCTCCCTGGGCAACAGCCTGATCAACCTCGGCTTTTATGACGAGATGGCCAGGGTCATGCAAGAGATGGGCTACGACCTTGAGGAGATCAGGGAGGAGGAGGACGATGCCGCTCTCGGCAACGGCGGTCTCGGCCGCCTGGCCGCCTGTTTTCTCGATTCCCTGGCAACCCTGGGGGTTCCGGCCTACGGCTATGGCATCCGCTATGAGTACGGCCTTTTTTATCAGCATATCCTGGATGGCTTCCAGGTAGAGCATCCTGATAACTGGCTGCGCTACGGCACTCCCTGGGAGTATGAACGGCCCCAGAATCTGTATCCGGTGCGGTATTACGGCCGGGTGCAGCGGTACCGCAACAACAAGGGCGAGCCGCGGACCGAGTGGATCGAGACCCAGGAGATCATGGCCATGGCCTGTGATGTTCTGGTGCCGGGCTTTAACAACGACAATGTCATCAACATGCGCCTCTGGACCGCCAGGGCCTCCCGCGAGATCGATCTCGGCTCGTTCAACCGGGGCGACTACATCTCGGCCGTGCAGGAAAAGGTGCAGTCGGAAACGATTTCCAAGGTTCTCTATCCCTCGGACGATATCCGCCAGGGCCAGGAGCTGCGCCTGAAGCAGCAGTACTTTTTCGTGGCCGCCACCTTCCAGGACATCCTGAGGCGGCACAAGAAAAAGCACAGCGATTTTGATTCCTTCGCCGACGAGATCGCGGTGCAGCTCAACGATACCCATCCCTCCATCGCCATTCCCGAATTCATGCGGCTGCTGGTGGACGAGGAAGGGGTTCCCTGGGAAAAGGCCTGGGGGATCTGCGTGGGCACCTTCGGCTACACCAATCATACCCTGATGCCGGAAGCGCTGGAAAGCTGGCCCGTGGAGCTGTTGGGCAAGGTGCTGCCCCGGCACCTTGAGATCATCTACGAGATCAACCGCCAGTTCCTTGAAGAGGTTGCGGCCCGGCATCCGGGCCGCGACGATCTCCTCCGCGCCATGTCCATCATCGAGGAGGGGCCGGTGAAAAGGGTGCGCATGGCCTATCTGGCCATCGTGGGCAGCCATTCGGTCAACGGGGTGGCCGAACTCCACACCCATCTTCTGAAGACCAGGCTGTTTAAGAATTTTCACGAGTTTTATCCCGGCCGCTTCAATTGCAAGACCAACGGCATCACCCAGCGGCGCTGGCTGCTCAAATGCAACCCCGGCCTGGCCGGCCTGATCACCGACACCATCGGCGGGGAATGGGTCACCGATCTCGATTATCTGCGCAACCTGGAGGCGTATGCCGACCAGCCCAAGTTTCAGAAGAAATGGGCCAAGGTGAAAACGGAGAACAAAAAACGGTTGGCCGCCATCATCAAGCAGGAGTGCGGGGTGGTGGTCCACCCCAACACCATGTTCGATGTCCAGGTGAAACGGATCCATGAGTACAAGCGGCAGCTGCTCAATGTCCTGCACGTCATCACCCTGTACCACCGGATCGCCAACGGGGAGGATACGGATTCTCCTGCCCGGACCATTGTTTTCGGGGGCAAGGCCGCGCCTTCGTATTTCAAGGCAAAGCTGATCATCAAGCTGATCAATGCGGTGGCCGAGGTGGTCAACCAGGATTCGCGGGTGGGAGACCGGCTCAAGGTGGCGTTCATCCCCAACTACGGCGTGTCGGTGGCGGAAAAGATCTTCCCGGCCTCCGATCTTTCCGAGCAGATCTCCACCGCGGGCACCGAGGCCTCCGGCACCGGCAACATGAAATTTTCCCTAAACGGCGCCCTGACCATCGGTACCCTGGACGGCGCCAACATCGAGATCCGCGAGGAGGTCGGGCCCGAGAATATCTTCATCTTCGGCATGACCACGGAAGAGGTCGAGGAAGCCAAGCGCAATCCCCAGCGCAACGCCTTTGACGTGTATCGCGACAACGCGGAGATAAAGCGCACCCTGGACAGCATCCGCAGCGGCTATTTCAGCAGGGGCGACACCTCCCTCTTTGCCCCCATCGTCGAGGGTCTGCTCAACCTCAACGACCCCTACCTGCTGCTGCTTGATCTGGAGGATTATCTCCGCTGCCAGAAAGAGGTCGGCGAGCTGTATCGCGATCAGCCGAACTGGATTCGTAAATCCATCCTCAACGTGGCCCGGATGGGGAAATTTTCCAGCGACCGGACCATCCGGGAGTATGCCCGGGATATCTGGGGAATCCCGGTAGACTGATTTTCTGTTGCCACGAAACCCACGAAAAGCACGAAAGGTTTCGTGGGCTGCAAATTTTTTCCGAGCTGAAAAATAAAGTTTTTTTTCGTGTTCTTTCGTGGGGTTCGTGGCGAGTCTTTTTGTGGCGGTTACGGGGTGCGCTCTCTCCCCAAAATACATTGACTTTTCGCCCTATTGCTGATAGCTAACAGGATGCTAAAAAAGCTGTATTTCGCTTTTTTAGCATCCTGTTTTGCAATCAGGCGTACGACACGCGCCATTCCCGATACTGGACAAGGCCATGACTCAAGACAATCCATCCTCCCGCTTCCAGGCAAACGGCCTGGCGACCCTCATCGGCAGCCTGCCGGTTAACGACCACAGGGAAGCGTTTGCCCTCATCTTCGCGCACACCCCGGACATTCCCCTGTGGCCGCAATTGCCGAGCAATCCCAAGGAAGGGATGCTCAGCCAGTTCAGCGAAGGGATGCCCGGCATCATCGAAGAGGCGGGGCGGACCTATTTCGATACCGAGACCGAGACCTTTGCCGAGGAGATGCTGGCCTATTTCGAGCAGTATCTTGCCGCCCTCGAAGATCCTTCCCTTCTGCCGGACTCGCCTTTTGCCGTGAGCCCGGACCGGGCCCAAGGCCTTTTCGCCCTCAAGGAGGCGGTGGCAGGCAAGGCCGTGGCCGCGGTCAAGGGGCAGATGACCGGGCCGTTCACCCTGCTCACCGGCCTCCACGACCGGGAGGGGCGGGCGGCCTATTACGAGCCGACCATCCGGGAACTGGTGGTAAAGGGGCTTTCCCTCAAGGCTGCCTGGCAGGTGCGGGTTCTCGCCCAGTCGCAGGCCCCGGTCATCCTCTTCATCGACGAACCGGCCCTGGCCGGTCTTGGCTCCTCGGCCTTTCTCAGTGTTTCCCTGGACGAGCTCGGCCAGGAGCTCAATGAGATCATCACCGCGGCCCAGGCAGCGGGCGGGCTGGTGGGCGTCCATGTCTGCGCCAATACGGATTGGGAATTTCTCCTCTCCACCTCCCTGGATATTGTCAGCTTCGACGCCTACGGGTTTTTCGACAAGCTGGTCGCCTGCAAGGAGGTGCTGTACGGATTTTTGAAACGGGGCGGCATCATCGCCTGGGGGATCGTGCCCACCTCGGAGAAGGAATATATCGAACAGGAAACAGCCGAGTCTCTGCTGGCCCGCTGGGAGGCGCAGGCTGCCCAGCTGGTCAACGGCTCCTGGGATTATCAGGCCCTGCTGCGGCAGACCCTGATCACCCCGAGCTGCGGAACCGGCTCCCTGCCCCTGGCCCACGCCAAAAAGGTGCTGGCCCTGACCCGGGATCTTTCCAAGCTGTTGCGGGACAAGTATCTGTAGACGCGGGCATTGGCCAGCCTTTTTTTTATCCAACCACTATTAAAAAGTTTGAGTATTGATGCCATGGAAGAACTGAATCAGGTGTTGACGCAGCGCCGTCAAAAGGCCCAGGAGCTGGCAGAGCTGGGCGTTAATCTCTATGCCAACGATTTCAAGCCCGCCCACCGGATCTGCGATGTTCTGGCAAAAAACGACAACCCGGATGCGCCCCTGGAAGAGGGGATCAAGTCCGTGGCCGGCCGGATCATGGCGCTGCGCAAGTTCGGCAAGGCCGCCTTTGTCCAGATCCAGGATGAAACAGGCCGCATCCAGGTGTATGTCAAGCGCGATGAGCTTGGGGTGGAGGTCTACCAGATATTCAAGAAGCTCGATGTCGGCGACATCGTCGGTTTTGGCGGGGCACTGTTTCGCACCCAGACCGGCGAGCTCACCATCGATGCGGCAACCCTGAAGCCGATCACCAAATCCCTGCGCCCCCTGCCGGAGAAATTCCACGGCCTCACCGATGTGGAAACCCGTTACCGCCAGCGCTATGTTGACTTGATCATGAATCCGGAGGTGCGCGACACCTTCAGGAAACGGGTGGAGATCATCCGGCTGATCCGCGATTTTCTGGTGAACCGGGGCTTCATGGAGGTGGAAACCCCGATGATGCAGGCCATTGCCGGCGGGGCCACGGCCAAGCCCTTCAAGACCCATCACAATGCCCTGGGCATGGATCTCTATCTGCGGATCGCCCCGGAACTCTATCTCAAGCGGCTGCTGGTGGGCGGTTTTGAGAAGGTCTTTGAGATCAACCGCAATTTCAGGAATGAAGGGCTTTCCACCCGGCACAATCCCGAATTCACCATGCTCGAGTTTTACCAGGCCTTTGCCACCTACGAGGATCTCATGGACCTCACCGAGGAGATGGTTTCCTACATCGCCGCCGAGGTCACCGGCTCCATGGTCGTCATGTATCAGGGCCAGGAGGTTGATCTTTCCCCGCCCTGGAAACGCTACACCATGGACGAGGCGCTCATCGAGGTGGGCGGGGTTGACCCGGCCGTTTTGGCCGATCCGGCCCGCACCCGGCAGCTCGCCAAGGAAAAGGGCATTGCCCTTGAGCCCCTGGCTGGGCACGGCAAGGCCAAGACCGAACTGTTTGAACTGCTGGTGGAGGAAAAGCTGATCAATCCCACCTTCGTGACCCAGTACCCAACCGAGGTCTCGCCCCTGGCCCGCCGCAACGAGAAGAACCCCGAGGTCACCGACCGGTTCGAACTTTTCGTGACCGGCCGGGAAATAGCCAATGCCTTCAGCGAACTCAATGATCCCATCGATCAAAAAGAGCGGCTTGCCAAGCAGATTGCCGAACGGGGCAGCGACGAGGAGATCTTCCCGGAGATGGACGAGGATTTCGTCCGGGCCCTGGAATACGGCATGCCGCCTGCGGCAGGGGAAGGAATCGGCATCGACCGGTTGGTCATGCTGCTCACCGACTCCGCCTCGATCCGGGATGTTATTCTCTTTCCGCATCTGCGCCCGGAGAGTAAATAAGCCGTGTAAACCGTCCAGGAGCACGGCATCTGCTTTGTCATCGGTCGGCTCGTGTGCGACAGCACACTTCGCCGGCCTCTTTCGCGCATCTGCGGCGCTCCTGAACGGTTTACACCTCCCGAGGAGCTGGGAACCTCGCCGATCCTTTTTCGGACTGTTTCGGAGAGAGACAGCGTTTCCCGCCGAGACATTGCCGAAGGCAAAAAAGTCCCCTTTCCCCTTGCGGGAGAGGGATAGGGTGAGGGGGAAGGTGCATGAGGGGATGCTGTCGACATCTCCACCCACCCCCCAATTCCCTCCCGCCAAGGGAGGGGGCAGTACAAAATCATAATCGGCCACTACTGGGAAAAAGAGGAACATTGTGAATTTTGAATGGTTTGTCTGCCTGCGGTATCTGAAGGCCAAGCGCAAGCACGGCTTCATCTCGCTTATTTCCTTGATCTCCATTGCCGGGGTCATGGTCGGGGTCATGGCCCTTATCGTGGTGCTCGCGGTGATGACCGGCTTTACCTCCGAGTTCCGGGACAAGATCCTGGGCATCAACTCCCATGTGGTGGTTCAGGATTATACCGGCAATATCAGCGACTACGAACAGGTTGCCGCCACGGTGCGCGCGGTTGAAGGGGTGAGCGGGGTCACCCCCTATCTCTACAGCCAGGCCATGATCACCAGTGGCGAGGGCGGCACCGGCGCCGTGCTGCGGGGCCTTGACCCTGCCACTGCCCAGGGGGTGCTCAACCTGGAAAAGAATCTCCGCGCAGGCTCCATCGCGGAGTTGTCGCCTGTCCAAGATGATGGCGCACGCAGAGTGCCGGGCATCATTCTGGGCAAGGAGCTTGCCGCCCAGTTGCATGTCTCGGTCCAGGACCGGGTGCGGCTGATCTCGGCTTCCGGCCCCCTCACCCCCATGGGGGTAATGCCCAAGGTCTCCACCTTCCGGGTGGTCGGGATTTTTGAAACCGGCATGTACGAGTATGATTCCGCCCTGGCCTATGTCTCCCTGGAAACGGCGCAGCGCTTTTTTGACCTGCCTGGCGCGGTGCATGGCCTGGAGGTGAAAACCTTTGATCTCAATCAGGCCGACCGGGTTGCCAAGCGGATCGAACAGGCCCTGGGGCCGAATTATTTCGCCAAGGACTGGATGCGGATGAACCGGAATATCTTTTCCGCCCTCGCCCTGGAAAAAACAGCCCTCTCGGTGATCATGGCCCTGGTGGTGATGGTCGCCGCTTTTAACATCGTCAGCACTCTGATCATGGTGGTCATGGAGAAGACCAAGGATATCGCCATCCTCAAATCCATGGGCGCCACCTCCGCCAGTATCATGCGGATTTTTATTTATGAGGGGCTGATTATCGGTCTGGTCGGCACCTTTCTCGGGGTGTTGGGGGGGCTGGGGCTCTGCGCGATCCTAAGCCGCTACCAGTTCATCAAGCTGCCCGATGTCTACCCGATTTCCACCCTGCCGGTGCTGGTCCTGCCCTCGGATGTCATCCTCATTGCCCTGTCGGCAACGGTTATTACCCTGGTCGCCACCCTGTATCCTTCCTGGCAGGCGGCCAAGGTCGATCCGGCCGTGGCCCTGCGTTATGAGTAACGGAGTTTCCCCCATGTCGAATGGCGCACAAGAGCAACCCTTCTTTTTTGAAGCACGGGATATTTACAAGGAATACCGCGACCATGGCAGCCTGCAGGTGCTCGCCGGGGTAAACCTGCGGCTGGTTGCCGGGGAAATGGTCGCGGTGGTCGGCGCTTCCGGCACCGGAAAAACGACCCTGCTCCATATCCTGGGCGCCTTGGATCAGCCCAGCCAGGGGCAGGTTCTGTACCGGGGTGAAAATGTTTTTGCGAAAAACGCCGACCAGCTGGCCCTGTTCCGCAATCAGGTTATCGGCTTTGTTTTTCAGTCCCACCATCTGCTCCCGGAATTCAACGCCCTGGAAAATGTCCTGCTGCCCGGGTTGATCGCCGGGCAGAAACGGACCGGGCTTATCGGCTATGCGGAGTATCTTTTGGAGCGGGTCGGGGTATTGAACCGCGCCAGCCACAAGGTGGGCGAGCTTTCCGGCGGCGAGCAGCAGCGGGTCGCCCTGGCCCGGGCCCTGATCATGAAGCCGGCGGTCCTTCTGGCGGATGAGCCCACCGGCAATCTTGACCCCAAAACCGGGCTCAAGGTTTTTGAGCTCATCCGGGAGTTGAGCGAAACCCTCTCCCTGGCAACGGTCATGGTGACGCACAACCTGGAACTGTCCCGGCGGATGAGCCGTTGTCTCACCTTGCGGGACGGGGGCTTGCACGAAACTCGGGATGAGGTAACTATCCAGCTTGGAGCCGAGAAGTAACGTAAACCAAGAAATGTAACTGCCCCGCAGTGCCGCGGATGCGCGTGTCAATTGTCGGCGGAAATGCCGAGAAAGGGGATGGCGAGCTACACGGCCTATGCGAGCAGGCCGATGACAAAGCAGATGCGGTGCTGCTGGGCAGTTACGGGATGAGAGCAAAGATTCTTGACACTAGGGCCAATGCCTGATAATTCTGGTAAGCTCATTATTTTAGATCGCCAGCACGTCCGCATATCCTGGGACGGTTTTCCAGTCCCTTTACAGCGAAAGCGAGAGTATGAAACAAGACAACTCAGCCCGGCACAGAGTACGCTCATGCGGTTTTTTGAGGTCCATGCAGATTGTGGTTATCGCCCTTGTCCTCGTTGCGGCCCAGAATTTCCTGCCTCTGGCGGGGGAGGCATTCGGCGCGGATCCCGAATCGAATACCGTCATGGTTCCCCCCAAGATCAATGCCCAGACCGGGGTTGATCAGCTTCTCGCCTTAAGCGACAAGACCCTGCAGGAGGTCGTGCGGAACAAGGGGCTGGCGATGCTGTCCAGGGAGGAAGTGCAACGGAAAATCGGTTATGAGCATTGGCCTCCCAAGGCAGAGGTCCTGAAGTCCTTGGTCACCTCCCCGGCGGTCAATTATGTGGCGGTGGGCAGTATCACCAAGCTCGGCGAGCAGCTCAGTCTGGACTTTGTCGTCCATGACATCCTCGGCAATAGCCCGCCCAAATTTTATTATCAGGTCAGCAGCAACGAGACCGAGTTGCAGAAATCCCTGAACCAGATGGTCAACGATATTCTCGCCAGCACCGGCCAATATTTTCTCATCCACTCCATTGGCGTTGCCGGCAACACCCGCACGGATTCCGGGGCCATCATGCGCCAGGTGAAAAGCCAGGCCGGGGAGCGCTATGCCCCGGAACTTTTGCGGGCGGATCTGAAAAACATCTTTCAGATGGGCTATTTTGACGATGTGCAGATACTGGTCACCGATACGGAAAAAGGCAAGGAGATCATCTTCCAGCTCACGGAAAAAGCGGTAATCGGCCAGGTTCTCATCAACGGCGAGCAAGAGCTTGACGAGAAAGATGTGAAAGAGGTGGTGAGCATCTCCCCCAATACCATCATCAACACCAATGAGGTGCAGACCTCCGTCGAGAATATCCGCAAGCTCTATAAGGATAAGGGTTTTTACCGGACCACCGTTGCCGCCAAGCTCAACTATCCCGCGCCAGACAAGGTGAATGTCACCTTTGACATCGAAGAAGGCGTCAAGATGTATATCAAGGATATCCGTTTTGTCGGCAACAAGGCCTTTACCGCCAGGGAATTGCGCAAGGAGATGGCCACCTCGGAGAAAGGGTTGCTCTCCTGGTTTACCGAGTCGGGCAAGCTGAAGCGCGATCTGCTTGAGCAGGATCGCTCCCGGATCGGCGCCATGTATCACAACAGCGGCTACATCGAGGCCCGGATCGGCGAGCCGGTGATAACCGATGAAGGCGATTGGCTCTACGTTACCTTTGATATCCAGGAGGGCGACCGCTACCGGGTCGGCACCATCGAGATCGAGGGGGACATCGTCGGCGATAAAAACGATTTGTTCAGCCTGGTCGAGCTGAGCAAGGAGAAGTACTTCAGCCGCAAAATCTTGCGGGATGATGTTCTGCGCCTTACGGATCGTTACGCGGAGAGCGGCTATGCCTTTGCCGAGGTCGAACCGAAGCTCGGCAAGAATGAAGAAGAGAAACGCATGGATCTGGTGCTCAAGATTACCCAGGGAACCTTGGTGCACATCAACCGGATCAACATCAAGGGCAACACCCGGACCAGGGACAAGGTCATCCGCCGGGAGATGCAGGTCAAGGAGGGCGGCCTGCTCGATGCAAGCGCGGTCAGAAAGAGCAGCGAAAGGCTGCAGCGGCTTGATTTTTTTGAAGAGGTGAACGTCACCCCGGAGCCCACGGTACAACCAGACTTGATGGATGTCGTGGTCGATGTCAAGGAAAAGGCCACCGGCACCTTCAGCGTCGGGGCCGGTTACAGCTCGGTGGACAACATGATGTTCATGGGCGAGGTCAGCGAGAATAACTTTCTCGGCAAGGGCCAGCGCCTCTCTCTGCAGGCCAACATGAGTTCCCGCAGCAGCCGCTACAACTTCAGCTTTACCGAGCCCCATCTCAACGATACCAAGCTGCTGTTCGGCTATGATCTCTACAACTGGTCCAGGGAATACGACGATTACACCAAGGATTCCACCGGCGCCGGCCTGCGCTTTGGCTATCCGGTCTGGAACAAGTGGAGCCTCGGCTGGGGCTACGGCTTTGATGACACCACGATGACCGATGTGCTGGTGAGCAATGTCCCGCAAAGTATGCTGGATTCCATGGAGATCGAGACCACAAGCTTTGTCCGGATCGGCATTGCCAAGGACACCCGGAACAAGTTCACCGATGCCTCAAAGGGCTGGCTCACCAACTATTCCATCAAGCAGGCGGGCGGCCCCCTGGGCGGGGACAGCGCCTTTACCAAGTACGAGGCCACTTCCGGCTGGTACTATCCGCTGTGGTGGGAAACAACCTTCCATGTCAAGGGCTCCATCGGTTATGTGGCTGAAAACCAGGATGGAAAGCTGCCTGTGTATGAGAAATTCTATCTCGGTGGGCTCAACACCATCCGGGGCTTTGACAGCGGCAAGATCAGCCCTCTGGAGTTAAATCCCGATGGTGTTACCTATTCACGGGTGGGCGGCGAAAAGATGTGGTACTCCAACGTGGAATGGATTTTTCCCATTGTCAAGGAGATCGGCCTGAAAGGCTTGGTGTTCTTTGACCTGGGCAATGTCTATACCGATTCCGAAACCTGGGATGTCGGGGATCTTCGTTACAGCACCGGCCTTGGCTTCCGTTGGCTGTCGCCCATGGGCCCCCTCCGCCTGGAGTGGGGCTGGAATCTCGACCCGGAAGAAGGCGAGAAGCAGGGGGTTTGGGATTTCAGCATCGGCGGGGCGTTCTAGGAAATGGCCGCAAATGTGTCGGCTTTCCCCTGCTTTCCCGCTCTTTCCAAGATAAAAAATGGACAATAGGTTGACGGCCCTCTTCACCGAGGGCCGTTCCGTTAACATCATCGGCCTGCGGGGAAGCGCCCCGGCCTTTCATCTCGGCCGCACCGCCCGGCTTGGGCAGCGGCCCATTCTCTGTCTCACGCCAAGCGAGACCGCGGCCCAGCATCTTGTCCAGGATCTTGCCCTTTTCAGCGACACCCCGGTTCTCTATTTTCCCGGCCAGGAAATCCCTCCCTATACCCCGTTATCGCCGGACAGCCGGACCGTGGCGGAGCGCCTTGCCACCCTGTTTCAGGTGCACAGCGCCGACAAGCCGTTTATCCTGGTCATGTCCATTGAGGCCTTGCTGAGAAGGGTTCTTCCCCGCGCCTCCCTTGCCAAGCTGGCCGAGCTGGTCATGCGCGGCGAAGAGACCGATCTCGACGGGCTGATCGCCTCCCTTGCCGCTTGCGGCTACGATGCGGCGGCCCTGGTGCAGTCGGTTGGCGAGTTCAGCCTGCGGGGCGGCATTCTGGACATCTTTCCCACCGGTTTTGAGATGCCGGTCCGCCTCGATTTCTGTGGCGATACGGTTGAATCCATCCGCAAATTCGATCCCATCAGCCAACGCTCGGTGGAGGATCTCGAAGAGATCGTTCTCCTGCCGGTAAGCGATATCCTCTATCCCGCCGCCGAGCAGGAGCTGCGGCAAGTGGTCGCCCGGTTCCAGGCTGCCGCCGAGAAGCTTGCCTGGGACAGCGAGCGGGTCCGGGTGATGGAGGATTGTCTCCAGCATCGCCGGCGCTTTCCCGGGGTTGAATTTCTTCTGCCGCTCTTCCATGAAACATCGACCGTGCTTGATTATCTGCCGGCCGATACCATCCTTTTTTTCTCCTCGCCAACCGCCATTGCGGAAAGCCTTACCCTGTGCCGGGAAAGGATCGCGGCGAATTTTGCCGAGGCCTCCGCTGCCCGCCTGCCCGTCTTGCCGCCGGAACAGATCTTTCTGCCGGAGGAGGAATGGCAAGAACGGCTGGCCCGTTTCCAGCAGGGGCGGTTCTACGATTTTGCCCATCCGGACATGGCCGAGGGCGAACCCCTGGAGATAGCCTGCGGCAACCATGTCCTGCTCAAGCAGCAGCTTGCGCTGCAACGCAAGGATCAGGGGATGATGCCCGAGCTGGCCCGGCAGCTGCAGACCTGGCTTGAGGCCGGCGAGGCCGTGTTTTTCGCCTGCCGGACCAGGCGGCATGCGGAACACATGGCGGAGCTGCTTCGCCAATACGATCTGCCGGTTGCCATAAGCGAAGCCCCGGTGCCGGCGGCCATTTCCGCCGAGCGGGAGATTATCCTGGTGGATTCGCCGCTGGCCGCGGGCTTTGATCTGCCCGAGGCGCGGCTGCATTGGGTTTCGGAAAGCGAGCTGTTCGGTGAGCTGCGCCTGGGCGCGGGCAAGAAGAAGGGCGTCCAGCGGAGCAGGCCGGCGGTGAGTTTTGCCGAGCTGAAGGTCGGCGATATCGTGGTCCACACGGCCCATGGTCTTGGCCGGTACGAAGGGCTGATCAATATCGTGCTGGGCGGCATTGCCAACGATTTTTTTCAGCTGGTTTACCGCGATGGCGACAAGCTCTACGTGCCGGTGGATCAGCTCAAGGTGATCAGCAAGTACCAGGGGCTTACCGAGACCGAACCGAAACTCGACAAGCTGGGCGGCAAGCTCTGGCAGACCCGGCGGGAAAAGGTCAAGGAAGAGGTTTGGAAGGTGGCCCAGGATCTCTTGGGCCTCTATGCCCGCCGGGCCATGGTGGAGGGGCATGCCTTTTCGCCGCCGGACGAGTTGTTCCATGAGATGGAGGAATCCTTCCCCTATGACGAGACCGCGGGTCAGCTCAAGGCGATCAACGAGGTCCTCGACGATCTGACCGCGCCCCGGCCCATGGACCGGCTGGTCTGCGGGGATGTGGGCTACGGCAAGACCGAGGTCGCCATCCGGGCGGCCTTCAAGGTGGTGGCCGATAATTTCCAGGTCGCCATTCTGGTGCCGACCACCGTATTGGCCGAGCAGCATGCCGCCACCTTCCGCGAGCGGTTGCAGGGCTTTCCGGTCCGGGTGGAAAGCCTGACCCGTTTCCGCAGCCCGGCGGAGCAGAAGCAGATCATCCAGGAGCTGGGCCAGGGGCGGGTGGACATCGTGGTCGGCACCCACCGGCTGTTGTCCCAGGATGTGGTCTTCAAGCGGCTCGGGCTCCTGATCATCGACGAGGAGCACCGTTTCGGCGTGTCCCACAAGGAAAAGCTCAAGAAGCTCAAGAGCCAGGTGGATGTCCTGACCCTGACCGCCACCCCGATTCCCCGCACCCTGCAACTCTCCCTGCTCAGTATCCGCGATCTTTCCGTGATCAGCTCGCCGCCCGAGTTTCGGCGGCCGGTGAAAACCTTTGTCGCCCGCGACGACGAGTTGGTGATCAAGGAGGCGGTGGTGAAGGAGCTGCAACGGGGCGGCCAGGTTTTCTTGGTTCATAACCGGGTTCACTCCATTCAGGAAATGGCTTCCCGGGTGCAGAAGCTGGTCCCTGAGGCACGGCTGGCCGTGGCCCACGGTCAGATGCCGGGAAAGGCTCTGGAAGAGATCATGGTCCGCTTTGTCAAGCGGGAGATCGATGTGCTGGTCTGCACCACCATTATTGAATCGGGCCTCGATATCCCCAACGCCAACACCATTGTCATCACCAGGGCGGACCGGCTCGGCCTGGCGGAAATCTATCAGCTCCGCGGCAGGGTGGGGCGGGGACGGGAGCAGGCCTATGCCTATCTGTTGGTTCCCTCCCTGGACGGCCTGTCCAAGGATGCCCAGCAGCGGCTGCGGGCGCTGATGGATTACAACGAGCTTGGCGGCGGCTTCAAGCTGGCCATGAGCGACTTGCAGATCCGGGGGGGCGGCAATATTCTGGGGATCTCGCAGAGCGGCAATATTGCCGCGGTGGGCTATGACCTGTACCTGGAACTGTTGCAGCAGACGGTTCTCGATTTGAAGCGGAAAGGCGCTGCCGTGGAGCAACCCCCCGAGCAGATCGAGCCGGAGATCAATCTCAAGATTTCGGCCTTTCTGCCGGAGCGCTACATCCCCTCGACCGAACAGCGTTATATCGCTTACCGCCGCCTGACCAATGCCGAGCAGGTGGAAGAGTTGCTGGATCTGCAGGATGAATTTGCCGACCGCTACGGCCCGCTTCCCCAGGAGGCCCTCAACCTCTTTGAGGTGCTGGCCCTGAAAACCCTGCTCAGGCGGTGGTGGATCAGCAAGCTGGAGCAGGGGCCTGCCAATCTGGTTTTCTCCTTTCATGAGAAAACCCCGGTGACCCCGGAGAAGATCATGCGTCTGCTGGAAAAATATAAGAATCGGGCGCGTTTCACCCCAGAATCCCGGTTGATCGTCACCACCGAACCCGGTCTCTTGCCGGGGCAAACATTCCAAAATGCGCAAAATATTCTTGCCTTGCTCGCGGAAGATGACATTTGAAAATGACTGTGGTAGAATTTGCCGGCTATGAAGTCAAATAAGATTAAAAACAATATTTTCAGACTGTTATGAGTGTGTTAGTGAAAATTATCTTACAGATTGTATGCGTGGCCCTGTCTCTTCTCGCTTTTTCCCAGCCGCCCGTTGCCCGGGCGGAGATGGTGGACCGGATCGTCGCCATTGTCAACGATGATGTCATTACCTTTTCCGACCTCAACCGGGAAGGGGCGGCGCTGTTCCGCCGGATCACCCAAGAGGCTCCGCCGGACCAGGTGGAGCGGACCCTGCTCAAGGCCCGAGAGGAGATGCTCTCCAGCCTTATCGACAAGCTCATCGTTGCCCAGCGGGCCAAAAAAATGGGGATTTCGGTGTCCGATTCGGAGGTGGATAGCGCGGTCAAGAATATCATCGAGCGCAACAAGACCACCGCGGAAAAGTTTTGGCAGCAGATGGCGCTCATGGGCTCCAACGAGCGCGATTACCGGGAGCTCATCCGAAGCCAGATGCTGCAGGAAAGATTGATTGATTACGAGATCCGTTCCCGGGTGGTGGTGAATGAGGAGCGGATCCGTGAATTTTACGAAAAAAATTATGCCCAGAAAACGAAGGAAGATGCCTATCATGTTCTGCAGATGGGCTTTGCCTGGGAGGAAAATACCCAGGCGGCAAAGGATGATGCCCGGCGGCGGGCGGAAGAGGCCCGGCAGCAGGCTCTTGCCGGACAGGACTTCCGCACCCTGGCCCGGCAGGCTTCCGATCTGCCTTCTGCCAAGGATGGGGGAGACATCGGGGTCTTTAAAAAGTCGGAAATGGCGGATTACATGAAGGCAAGCATCCTCGGCCTGCAGCCGGGACAAATCAGCGCCATTCAGGAGACCCCGGCCGGATACCAGTTTTTCAAGCTTCTTTCCGATCGGGGGGATGTCGGTCTGCAAGCTTCCTACGAGACGGTGAAAGAGCAGATCAGGAAGCGTCTGTATGAGGAGGCGTTGAACAGCCAGTTTCAGAAATGGGTAAAAGAGCTTCGCGATCAGTCGTATATTAAAAAAATACTATAGTTTAGGGGCCGTTAAGAAATAGCTATTACATTTTTAACCATTTTTTACGGCCCCTTATGCCTGTCGCGACATTACGCTGTGACCGCGTCTTTCGAACAATGGCCTAAGCTGTCCCAACAACCTCTGGATAAGGGATGTCTCCAATGACCAAGGACTCACCATCTGCTGATGATGCAACCGGCCAACCCGCAGCCTTGTCACGAACCGATGAAACCCTTGGCAGCTTTCTGAAAAGGCATCGACAAGAGCAAGGAAAAGACCTCGACGAAATCGCGGAAAAAACGCGCATCCATGCCTCAACCCTTCGGGCCATTGAGGAGGACAATCCCAAGGCTCTGCCGGCGGAGGTTTTCGCCAGGGGTTTTGTGAAAAATTATGCGCAGTATCTCGGCCTTGATCCCAACGAGGCCTTGGCCTGGTATATCGAACAGAATGACGGAGACGCCAGACCAACGGAAAAAATCAATGTTCAGGAGGTTCTTGCCGGCGAGGCCATGGCCGAGGCACGGACTTTTCCGATGGGACGCTTTGTGATCTTTTTTATGGTCGTGGGCGTTCTGTTTTTTGCCGGGTATCTGGTCTTGAGTTTTTTGAATTCCTCCGCCCCGCCAGTCGATATGGCCACGCAAGACACGACTCCCCAAGCCCAGGTTGAACAGCAATCGCTGCCGGCCGCTCCGGGGACAGGCGAGCCAGGCAGCGAATCCGTCCCCGGTAACTTGGGGGCAGGGCCGGGCGGAACACCGGACCCGGCTCTTGCCTCCCTGCCTGGGTCCAGCCCGGTAACGCCGGGACAAGAGGAGCAGCAGACCCTCTCCCCGCCGGAAAAGGCAGGACAGTTAGGGGAACCCCAGGCGGCGGAGGGGGAACAGGTCAAAAAAAAAACAGATGACGGAAAACCCATAATGTATCCGCAGGCCGTCAAGGAGAAGCCGGTTCCCGCACCGTCCGCATCACCCGCACCGTCCGCATCACCTGCACCGCCCGCACCAATTGCCGCGCCAACACCTTCCGCGGTAAAGGCCCCGGGGATGAATTATGTTCTGGAGGCAAGGTTCACCGCGCCGACCTGGCTTTCCGTGCAGGTCGATAAGGAAAAGAAGAAATCAGCCATTTACCAGCCCGGGGATTACCTGGTCTGGCAGGCGGAAAAAAAGATTTCCCTTTTTGTCGGAAACGCCGGGGGCATCATCCTCACCCTGAATGGCAAGCAGGTGCCGCCTTTTGGCAAGTTATCGGATAGTAAACATATTTCGTTCCCGGCCGAATAATACTCATAGCGAGAGCAGATGTCCTTGCAGCAAAGCCTGGCCATTGTGCTTCAGGTGAGAGACCACGGTGATTCCGACAAGATTGTCACCGTGTACACTCTGGAGCACGGCAAGATCGTGCTTATCGCCAAGGGCGCCAAGCGCAGCAAGAAACGTTTTGTCAACAAGCTTGAGCTCTTTTCTCTCCTCGCCATCCAATTTGCCCCAAGCCGACACAGCTCGCTCATGCGTCTGGATCAGGCTGATTTACTGAATCCCTTCCCCGGGCTGCGGGAAAACTACGAATTGTACATCGGCGCCTGCCTCCTGTGCGAACTGGTCCTGCACTGGACCAGGGAGCAGGATAGTGACGAAGAGCTTTTTCGCTTGTTGGTCTGGGCGTTGGAGGGGCTGGCTCCGGCGGGGGGGAGTGTCAACCGGACGATCATCTTCTTTCACGTCAAGATGCTGGATATCCTCGGCTATCGTCCCGATCTGACAGGCTGTCTCGATTGCCATGTTCTTGGGGCGCCCGGGGTCCTGTACCGTTTCAGCCCCCTGCGCAACGGGCTGGTGTGCAGCCGTTGCGAACCCCAGGCCACGGCCAACTCCCAGCCGCTTTCCATCCAGACCATCCAATTGTTGCGCCGGGCGCAGGATCTGGAGCAAGGCAAGCTGGAACGGCTCCATTTTTCCTCGGCTGCCACCCGGGAGGCCATTGCCCTGTTGAGGCGCTACGACAGCCACCTGTTGCAGCGGGAGGTGCAGTCCTGGAATTTTCTTGGCTGAGGGGTAACTGTCCAGCAGCACCACATCTGCTTTGTCATCGACCAGCTCATGTGCAAGAGCACACTTCGCAGGTCTCTTTGTCGGCACTTCTGCCGACGATTGACACGCGCATCCGTGGCACTGCTGAACAGCTACTGTCCCGGGGTATCTTGAGTTTTTTTTGTCTTGAGTCGGATAGTTTTTGGCTGATTGCTTATTCGGCCTTAATTTTCTGGAGGAGCCAGGCCATGTTGCTTCCCAGGTCGCGCATGGTTTTCATGCCTTCCTCGTCGTTGGCCACCTCGCCCGGTTCCCGGCCGACGCCGATGTTCCAGTAGGAGGAGCCCACCACGATCATCTGGCCGATGAGGAAAAAGGCGTTGAGGGAATTGAAGACCTGGATCGCCCCGGCCCGGCGGACCGCGACCACCCCGGCCCCGGCCTTGCGTTTGAACAGATCGCCGTTGGCCCTGGAAACCATGCCGCACCGCTCGATCAAGGCCTTCATCCCCGCGGAGACATCGGCGAAGTAGGTGGGGGAGCCCAGGAGGATGCCGTCCGCTGCAATCATCTTGGCAAGACAGTCGTTGATGATATCTTTTTCCACGGCGCAGCGGCTGTCTTTGTTTTTGAAGCACTGGTAGCAGGCGATACAGCCGGAGAGCGATTGACCGGACAACTCCACCAGTTCCGTGTCGATCCCTTGCCGAGACAGCTCTTCCAAGGCGGTATTCAGCAACTTTGCGGTATTCCCTCCCTTGCGGGCGCTCCCGTTAAAAGCGACGACTTTCATGGCATTCTCCTCGGGTGTTTTCATTTTACGGGGTTGGGCTCGTTGTGCCGCGGCGTTCAGGAGTGTGCAGGCCGGAATATTGTAATCGAGATTGGCGAGGACGGGAAGGAGTTCGAGAAAAAACCAGCCGGGGAGAGCCCCGGCTGGTTTTTATGGGAGAAGCTTACTTCCAGCAGTAGGACATTTCCGTTTCGGTCCGCCAGCTGTCCCAGAGATAAGCCTCCTCCCGTTGCTGGGAGATGATCCGGAAGGCATGGCGCACCTGCTCTTCAAAGAAGCTGCAGTAAGGGCTCGGCGCATTGATGTCGCCGGAGACCTTGTAAATCTCGGCCGGGCACGGCGCCCCGCAGAAATGCCGGATGGCGCAGCCGGCGCAGGGCCGGATTTTTTCGACCTTCCGGTTGGTTACTTCCTGGAAGGGCTTGCTGGCAAGAATATCGGCAGGATCATCCCGGAAGATGTTGCCGCCGGAAAACTCGTTCATGCCGATGAATTCGCTGCACGGCACGACCTCGCCGTCCGCGGAAACGGCAAAGAAGCAACGACCGCCGCCGCAGGGAGAGATGTCGCACATCAGTCTGCGGCCGGTCGGGCCGATAACCCCGGCCAGAACATTGGCGAAGTTGGCGATGACCAGCTTTCTGCCGGTTTGCTCAAAAAGCTCAAAAGAGCGGTCCAGCGCCTTGAAGAAAGCCTCGGCCAGGACCTGGTTGTCCGGTTTCAGGTCCATTCCGCCCTGTCGGGTGCAGCGCACCGGATTGAGCATGACCACTCGTACTCCCAGCCCGTGATAAAAATCCACCATCTCGGTCAGGGTGTGCACGTTGGCCTGGGTTACGGTGGTGATGACATTCAGGGCCGGGTAATCAACGAGTTTTTTGATCACCGCGACCACGGTGTCGTAATAGCCGTTGCCCTGCCAGTTCTTCCTGGTGCTGTTGGCGACCTCCGCGGTGGGGGCGTCCAGGGACAGGCCGATGCCGACGTGGTGTTCCCTTAAAAAACTGATTGCCGCGTCGTCGAGCAGGGTGGCGTTGGTCTGGATGCCGAAATTGAAGTCGTCTTTAAAGCGCGCGATTGCGGCAAACACCGCCTCCCGGGCAACCATGGGTTCGCTGCCGTGGAAGATGAGCTGCGGCTTTACCCCCTCCGGCAAAATCTTCCGGAAGTGCTGCAGCAGCCGTTCGAGGGCGAGCATCAGTTTTTCCTCCCCCATGTCGATGCCGTTTTTGCGCATCTCTTCGGGGAGGTAGCAGTAGCTGCAGTTCAGGTTGCAGCGTTCGGTGGGGTTCACATAGGCGGCGGAGAGCTTCAGCCCTGCACGCAGGTGATCCATTTCCGCGGCAAATTCCGGGGCGCGGGCCAGGAAGTCTTCGACCATGGCGCCCCCCAAAGCCTGGGGCAGCTCCTGCCGGTCGACCAGGGCCCAGTAGGCCGTATCCGCTTCGACAACCGCAACCCGTTTTGGATCTCCGATCTCCAGCACGGAAAAATTCGGGCCCTGGCCGGTGTTGGCGAACCTGGATGCCGTTGCCTGTTTGGGTGTCTGTTCCATTACTTGGTGTTGTCCTTTGCGGTTGTCTCAGCGCTGGGGGTGAGCAGGATGTAATGGGAAAGGCCGGTCCCCTGGCCGATCAGGTTGCAGCGCCGACGGTAGGAAATAATCTGTTTTTGTGCTTTCATGGTGTGCTCCTTTTTTTTGTTGATCTGCGTGCATAAAAAAACCCGGAGCAACCCCATGGGAGCCACTCCGGGTTCTGTTTCCATGGGAATCCCAGATGTACAGCAAGCAATACGTGCGCGAGAAACATCAACATCAGGTCTTCTGGCTTTCGGATCGTCTGCTGGTCTGCGGCCTTCCCCCAAGATACGTTCTGGAGTGACCGGGAATTTCCCCGTGGAGACCAGCATCCCCGATTACAGCGGCGGGACCGCCACGGATTTGCACCGTGTTCCGGGATGATGAAATGTTTATTCTTTTTTGCAAATAAACCCTTTTTCCCCGAGCTTGTCAAGTGGGACTGTGCCGCATTTCAGGAAGAAAAACATGATAACCGGCAGCCGCAACGGAAAAAGTTTGGGGGTGTACGCGAGGGGGGAGACGCGCTCCGTTGTTCTGGAGTGATGGGGTAATCGGCTTTGTCCGTTTTTGAAAAACAACTTGCTCATTTCGCATGGCCAAAACGCATAAGGAGCCGCAAGGGAACATTCGGAACGGGACTATGTATTTTGTAACAGCTCCTGAAATCGGGACAAGTTTGCAAGCCGTCCTTGACTGTGGCCGGAAAGTTGGTTATTTTTCCATGTTCAAGCGAGAGTGGCGGAATTGGTAGACGCACTGGTCTTAGGAACCAGCGCCTTTGGTATGGGGGTTCGACTCCCCCCTCTCGCACCAGCGGAAAACAGCTCCGGCCCGCAGGCCGGGGTACCGGCAGATATATCATCCATACCGTGGAAGCGATCCTGAAAAGGCTGTTTCCCGGCGTGACTGTGTTGTTGAAAAATGTTTGAAACAAGGAAGGTGTTGCATGCAGATCAATGTCGAAGATGTAAGTCCGCTTACCAAAAAAATGACTATCACCCTGCCGGAAGCGCAGGTTGTCCAGGAGCTGGAATCCGCCTATAAAAAACTGAATTCCGAGGTTTCCCTGAAAGGGTTTCGCAAGGGCAAGATCCCCCGCCAGGTGCTGGAGAAAAATTACCGACCCAAGGTTGAGTATGAGGTGGCGGAAAAATTGATTCAGGGCACCTATTTTGACGCCCTTGGGAAAAGCAAGATCGATGCGGTTGTGCACCCGGATATCCGTGAGCAGAAATTTGCCGAGGACGGGACCTTTATCTACACCGCGGAGGTGGATGTCCGGCCCCAGTTTGAACTGGCTCAGTATAAGGGGCTTGAGATCGAACAGACCGCGCTTGAGGTGACGGACGAGGAAATTGCCCAGGAGCTGGAGGTGCTGCGCAAGCAGATGGCTCCCCTGCAAAGCGTTGAAGACCGCGCCATTGAGAAGGGACACCTGGCCGTGGTTGATTTTCAGGGCTATCATAACGGCAACCCCATCAAGCAGGTGGTCGGGGAAAATTATTCGGTTGATGTGGGGTCCAGTCAGTACGGCAACGAGTTTGAAGAGAGGCTTCTGGGCTTGAAAAAAGGCGAGGAAACTTCCCAGGAAATAGATTTTCCGGCAAATTTCGCCAACCCGATCCTGGCCGGCAAGAAGGTGGAGTTCAAGATCAATGTCAAGGATGTCAAGGAGAGGGTGTTGCCCGCCCTCGATGATGAATTTGCCAAGGAGGTAGGCGAGGAGTTTGCCGACCTGGAGGCGCTCAAGGCCCATATCCGTGAGAAAAAGCTGCAGGCCAAGAAGGATGCCCAGCGGGGCGATCTCACCGACAAGCTGATGCGGGTGTTGATCGAAAACCATGATTTTGAGATTCCGCCGAGGCTGGTGGCCTATGAAATCGAGGCCATGATCAAGGAGCTGGAAAGCAACCTGGAGCGGCAGGGGATGACCCTGGAAGCCGCCGGCTTCAACCGGGATGCCCTGGTGGAACAATATAAGCTTGCCGCCCAGGCGCGGGTCAAGGGCGATTTCCTCTTGAAGAAGGTGGCGGAAAAGGAAGGGCTCAAGCTGGAAAATGAAGATATCGATAAGGGCTTTACGCGTATCTCCGAGCAGTACAATATGCCGGTCAGCGAAGTGAAGAAATATTTTTCCAGCAGGGATGATCTGCTGCCCTTCATGGCGGAGCTGTTGAACGAAAAGATTTTAAGTTTCCTGCTTGACGCAGCCAAGATGAAAATCGTGCCGGCTGTTGCCCAGGGTGTGAGTGACCCCCAGTAACCTTTTGAAGGAGCATGTCCATGAATCTTGTCCCCATGGTTGTTGAGCAGAGTCCCCGCGGAGAGCGGGCCTATGATATCTATTCCCGGCTGTTGAAAGAGAGGATTATTTTTTTGGGTTCGGCCATAAATGACGATATAGCCAACATAGTCATCGCCCAGATTCTTTTTCTGGAAGCCGATGACCCGGACAAGGATATCACCTTTTATATCAACTCCCCCGGGGGAGTGGTGACGGCAGGCATGGCCATTTATGATACAATGCACTATGTGAAGTGCGATATCGCCACCCTCTGCATGGGCCAGGCGGCCAGCATGGGCGCGGTGCTTCTCGCCGCCGGCACCGAGGGGAAACGGTATGCGCTGCCGAACTCCCGGATCATGCTGCACCAGCCCATGGGGGGCTTCCAGGGGCAGGCCTCGGATATCGATATCCACGCCAAGGAGATTTTGCGGATGCGGCAGTCCTTGAATACCATTCTGGCGCATCATACCAAGCAAAAGCTCAAGAAGATTCAAGTTGACACGGACCGGGATTTTTTCATGGGAGCCGAGGAAGCCAAGGCCTATGGGGTAATCGACAAGGTGCTGGTGAAACGGGCGAATCCTGAAGGGGAGAGTGGTCATGGCAAAAGATCATAACGGCGAAGTGGAAGTCACCTGTTCCTTTTGCGGCAAAAGCCAGGATGAGGTCAAGAAGCTGATCGCCGGGCCGACCGTGTATATCTGCAACGAGTGCATCGACCTGTGCAATGAGATCGTCACCGAGGACAGGCAGCAGGCGCTGGAATCGCAGCTGGTGGCCTCAACCCTCAAGCCCCATGACATCAAGGCCCACCTTGACGAGTATGTGATCGGTCAGGAAAAGGCCAAGAAGGTTCTCGCGGTCGCGGTGCATAATCATTACAAGCGGATAGAGGCCCAGGGCAGCGGCGACGGCAGCGAGGTCGAATTGCAGAAAAGCAATATCCTGCTGGTCGGCCCGACCGGCTGCGGCAAGACGCTTCTGGCCCAGACCCTGGCGAAGATCCTCAATGTTCCCTTTGCCATGGCCGACGCCACCACCTTGACCGAGGCGGGTTATGTCGGCGAGGATGTGGAGAATATTCTGGTCAACCTGCTCCAGGCCGCGGATCACGACATCCAGCGGGCCAGCCGCGGGATCATCTATATCGATGAAATCGACAAGATCGCCCGGAAATCGGACAGCGCCTCCATCACCCGCGATGTCTCCGGCGAAGGGGTGCAGCAGGCGCTGCTGAAGATCATCGAAGGGACCGTGGCCAGTGTCCCCCCCAAGGGCGGGCGCAAGCATCCCCAGCAGGAATATATCAAGATCGATACCACCAATATCCTCTTTATCTGCGGCGGGGCCTTTGTCGGCCTGGACGGCGTGATCAAGCAGCGGACCGGCACCAAGTCCATGGGCTTTGGGGCCAAGGTGGTCGGCAAGCCGACGAAGACGGTGGGAGATATCCTTGCCCAGGTGCAGGCGGAAGATCTGCTGCGCTTTGGGCTGATTCCGGAGCTGGTCGGCCGCCTGCCCGTGGTGGCGACCATGGAGGAGCTGGATGAGGAGGATATGGTCCGCGTTCTCCGGACGCCCAAGAACGCCCTGACCAAGCAGTATGAGCGCCTCTTTGCCTTTGACAATATCCGGCTGCGCTTTACCGAGGGGGCGCTCAAGGCCATCGCCCAGCAGGCGATCAAGCGAAAGTCCGGCGCCCGCGGCTTGAGAACGGTCATGGAGCAGGCGATGCTTGATATCATGTACGAGTTGCCCTCCAAGGAAAACGTGCGGGAATGCGTGATCAGCGAGCAGGTGGTGCTGAACGGCGATTATCCGGTGATTTTGTACGATAACGACGCGGAATCAAAGAAAAGCGCCTGAACCGGCGCGCAGTCTCTTAACCCATCAAGGGTGCCTTGAACATTATGGCCGAGTTTGATCCCGAACAGGAAATTGCCTATCCGATGATGCCCTTGCGGGACATCGTGATCTTCCCCTATATGGTGGCGCCCTTGGTGGTTGGCCGGGAGCGCTCCATCAAGGCCCTGGAAGAGGCGATGGCCAAGCGTTCCGAGATCTTTCTCGTAACCCAGAAGGACGCGGCCGAGGATGATCCGACCGAGGAGAGCGTGCATGCGGTGGGAACCGTGGCCACGGTCATGCAACTGCTCCGTCTGCCGGACGGCACGATCAAGGCCCTGGTCGAAGGCAAAAGAAGGGGCAGGATCGCAAGGCATCTGCCCAATCCCGACTATTTTGTGGTGCAGCTTGCAGGCGGCGAGGTCGAGGACGAGGGCGGTCTTGAAGCAACCGCCTATGTGCGGGAGATCCAGACAAGTTTCAAGGAGTATGTCAAATACAACAAAAAGGTGCCGGCCGAGGTTATCAAATCCCTGGCCCGCATTGAGCGGCCCGCGAAATTTGTCGATGTCCTGGCCGCGCATCTGCCCCTGAATGTGCAGGAAAAGCAGGGAATCCTGGCGAATTTTTCGGTTGTGGCGCGGCTGGAACAGGTGCTGACCCTTATCCATAAAGAGATTGAGATCGCCGAGCTTGAGGAGGTTATCCGGGCCCGGGTGAAGAAAAAAATGGATAAGACCCAGAAGGATTATTTTCTGGCGGAACAGCTCCGCGCCATCCAGAAAGAGATGGGAAGCGCCGAGGATGCCTCTTCCGAGCTTGAGGCGCTGGACAAGGCGATCCAGGAGAAAAACCTGCCCGAGGCGGCCCGCGCCAAGCTGGAGCAGGAATTCAAGAAGCTGAAGATGATGCCGGCCATGTCGGCCGAGGCCACGGTGGTCCGCAATTACATCGACTGCATCCTCAGCCTGCCCTGGCGGGAAAAAACCGAAGAGAAGATCGATATCCTGGCGGCCGAGGAAGTCCTGGCCCAGGATCACCATGGCCTCTTGAAGCCCAAGGAGCGGATCCTTGAATATCTTGCCGTGCAGGCCCAGGTGGAGAAAATCAAGGGGCCGATTCTCTGCCTGGTCGGTCCGCCCGGGGTGGGGAAGACCTCGCTGTGCAAATCCCTGGCCCGGGCCATGGGGCGCAAGTTCGTCCGGCTCTCCTTGGGCGGGGTCCGTGACGAGGCCGAGATCCGGGGGCACCGGCGCACCTATATCGGCGCCTTGCCCGGCAAGATCATCCAGTCCATGCAGAAGGCCAAGGTGGTGAATCCGGTTATCTGTCTCGATGAAGTGGACAAGATGAGCATGGATTTTCGGGGGGATCCTTCTTCCGCCCTGTTGGAGGTGCTGGACCCGGAGCAAAATGTCGCTTTCAACGACCACTATCTTGATCTCGACTATGACCTGTCCGGGGTTTTTTTCGTGACCACCGCCAACAATCTCCACGCCATCCCGGCCCCGCTCCAGGATCGGATGGAGATAATCAAGCTCAATGGCTATACGGAAGAGGATAAGCTGCATATCGCCCAGGGCTTTCTGGTGCCCAAGCAGCTTACGGCCAACGGCTTCGGGCCGGAGGACATCACCTTCAACGATGGGGCGATCCTTGAGATTATCCGGAGATACACCCGCGAAGCCGGGGTGCGCAACCTTGAGCGCAGCATCGCCTCGGTGTGCCGCAAGGTGGCCCGGGACCGGCAAAAGAAAAAGACGGACAAGCGATACCGGCTGAACGATGCCGCCATTGCCAAGTATCTGGGCGGGGTCCGGTACCGTTTTGGCCTGGCCGAGGAACGGGATAAGATCGGGCTTACCACCGGTCTGGCCTGGACCGAGGTGGGCGGCGAGTTGCTGCAGATCGAGACGGCCCTGATGCCGGGGAAAGGGAATCTGACCGTGACCGGCAAGCTTGGCGACGTGATGCAGGAATCCGCCCAGGCCGCCTTGAGCTATGTACGGACCCGGGCCTTGCAGCTCGGCCTGTTGCCGGATTTTTATCAAAAACTTGATATCCATATCCATGTGCCGGAAGGGGCTATTCCCAAGGATGGGCCGTCCGCCGGGATCACCATGGCGACCTCGATGGTTTCCGCCTTGCTCAAGCTGCCGGTCCGGCGGGATATCGCCATGACCGGGGAAATTACCCTGCGGGGCAGGGTTTTGCCCATTGGCGGACTCACCGAGAAGCTCCTTGCCGCGCGGCGGGGAAATATCAAGCATGTTCTGATCCCCCGGGAGAATGAAGCCGACCTTAACGAAATCCCGGCAAGGATTCTCAAGGGGCTCACCGTGGAACTGGTCGAGCATGTGGACGAAGTCCTGGCGAAGGCCTTGGTTCTCCCGGAGGGGTCTATTCTTTTCAAGGATATCCCCTTTGGCGATTTTGGCGTGGAAGGGGTGCTTCCTTCGAACAATGTGGCCCATTAGCCGAGGAGAGTTTTTTGTCCGCGGACATTAGGCGGAGTACCCCGGTCTGTTGCTTTTATTTTAGAATGCGCTGAGTTTTTTGCTTGACGGAATATGGGTGGCAAGAGTATATCTTGCCACACTTCATGTGGGGCGAATAGCTCAGCTGGGAGAGCATCGGCCTTACAAGCCGAGGGTCACAGGTTCGATCCCTGTTTCGCCCACCACAAAGAGGAGTGGTAGTTCAGTTGGTTAGAATACCGGCCTGTCACGCCGGGGGTCGCGGGTTCGAGCCCCGTCCACTCCGCCAAAAAAGGAATTAAAGGGATTAGCGATTACGGCTAATCCCTTTTTTTTTAAATTATCCGTGCCGGATTCCCGGTTTTCCTTGGAGCAAGTGCTTGACACCGCCTGTGCCCCATGAGTAACATGAAGGCTTTATGGGATGGTGCAATCGAATAATTGGCTAACGCCTGGAGCTTGTCATAATGGTTTGTTGTGAAACGTGTTGTTGCGCAACCCCATGCACGAGGAGCCTATGATCCGTTCTCTGGAAAAAATAGGAAGCAACACCATCTGGCTCCTGGAAGATCTGGGCCGGATGGGGTCGTTTCTGGTTTTGGGCCTCAGCGGCGTTTTTAAAAGGCCCTTTCGATTTTCCGCCATGATCCGCCAGGTCCGCCTGATCGGCGCCAATTCCTTCTGGGTTATATTTTTTGTCGCAGGGTTCACCGGCATGGTCCTTGGCTTGCAGGGATATTATACCTTGCGTAAATTCGGCTCGGAAGGCGCCTTGGGGTCGGCGGTTTCCCTGTCCCTGCTCCGGGAGCTGGGTCCGGTGTTGACGGCCCTGATGGTTACCGGACGCGCCGGGTCGGCGATGTGCGCCGAAATCGGGATCATGCGCAATAGCGAGCAGCTTGACGCCCTGGAATGCATGGCCATCGACCCTTTCCGCTATCTCATCACGCCAAAGTTTCTTGCCACGCTCATCTCGGTTCCGATTCTCACCATTTTTTTCAACGTTGTCGGCATCTTCGGCGGGTATCTCGCCGGGTGCGGCTTGTTGGGGGTCAACCCCGGAGCGTATTGGGCCGGCATGGAGCAGAGCGTTGTGAATCAGGATATAAACATGGGCATTATAAAATCTTTTGTTTTTGCCTTGGTGATCGTCTGGGTGTGCGCGGGGCGCGGCTATTTTGTGCACGTCATCCGGGGGGCCGGTTTTGGCGCCGAGGGGGTGAGCAAGGTCACCACCCAGGCAGTCGTTCTTTCCTCCGTCGCGATTCTTATCTGGGATTATCTTCTTACGGCGATACTGTTATGAGTCAGGCGGTTATCGAGTTTAAAGATGTTGTGAAATCCTTTGGCCAGCAAACCATTCTTGACCGGGTCAACCTGACGATCAATTCCGGCAAGACCACGGTTATTGCCGGACCGAGCGGCCAGGGGAAAAGTGTGACCATGAAGCTCATCCTGGGGCTCTTGCGTCCGGATTCCGGGCAGATTCTGGTGGATGGCCAAGATATCTCCAAGATGCGCGGCAAGGCGCTGAACGAGATTCGCACAAAATTCGGCGTCCTTTTTCAGGGCTCGGCGCTGCTTGATTCCTTGAGTGTTTTTGCCAACGTGGCTCTGCCCCTTGAAGAGCGGACAAAGTTAGGCAGCGTGGAGATCCGGAAGCGGGTGCTCGCTACCCTGGAGCAGCTTGGTCTCACGGGCCATGAGGATAAATATCCGGCCCAGTTGAGCGGCGGCATGCGAAAAAGGGTGGGGCTTGCCAGGGCGTTGATGCTGCATCCGGAAATAATGCTGTTTGATGAGCCGACCACGGGCCTGGACCCCGAAAAATCCCTGGAGATTTACAAACTTTTTCTGGAGACCCAGAAGAAATTCGGCTATACGTCAATTATAGTCAGTCACGATATCCCTAAAATTTTCAATCTGGCAGATCAGGTCATTTTGATCAATAAAGGCAAGTTCAATACCTTTGCCAGTCCTGAAGATATTCAACAGAGTGAACTTCCCGAGATTCAGGCCTTTGTGCAGAACACCATGGGAAAGGTTTATTTAAGCAGGGAGATGGAATAACGGGTATGAAGAAGATAAATGTTGATGCGATTGTTGGTCTCTTTGTGCTGGCGGGTTTTTTGGCTTTTGTGTATATGTCTCTGCAATTGGGGGAGTTTTCGGTGTTCTCCATGGAGAAGACCTATTCCGTGCAGGCGACCTTTGGCAATGTCTCCGGCCTGAAGCGCGGAGCCCTGGTGGAAATGGCCGGGGTTAACGTGGGCAAGGTGAGCAACATCTCGTTGGGGGAAGATGATCTGGCCCAGGTTGAGCTTCTGATCAATAACGGGGTCAAGATCACCGATGATGCAATCGCCTCCATTAAAACCCAGGGGATTATCGGGGATAAATATATTAAAATTTCCCAGGGCGGTTCGGAAGAATTGCTGGTTGATGGGGCGGTTATCACGGAAACAGAATCCGCGCTTGATCTTGAGGAACTGGTGAGCAAGTATATCTTCGGCGATGTCTGATCACCCGGAATGTCTCGGATTGCGGACGGGTTTTGGGAAATTCCTTTAAAAGAGCAACATATCCGGCATACATAAAATAAGTTATTTTTTCGTTGGCTCCTGCTTGGGTGTCCTGTTCAGTTTGGCTTGGCGACAACGAGTTTTTTGGCTTTTTAGTAAATTGGGTTACAGAGGATGATCATGAAAAAACGTGGCAGTTCCCCCCTTCAACTGTACAGAGTATGCTTTTGTTGCCTGGCAATCTGGTTGGGGTCCATGACCATGGCCCTGGGGCAGAGTGTGACGGTTGACGACGAACCGGATTTCGGGGAAGAGCGTGATATCGATCTGGCCTCGGATCCTCTGGAGTCGATCAATCGCGGTTTTTTTCATTTTAACGACAAGCTTTATTTTTGGGTGGTTAAGCCGGCATCCCAGGGATATGCGTATCTTATCGCCGAAGACGTGCGGATGTGCGTGCGGAGTTTTTTTAAAAACCTTCTGGCGCCGGTTCGGATTGTCAACAATCTCCTGCAGGGAAAGATTGTAAACAGCGGGATTGAAACTTCCCGTTTTGTTATCAATTCCACCCTTGGCATTGCCGGTCTGGCCGATCCCGCCAAAAACGAGTTCGGTCTCTCTCCCAAGGAGGAAGACCTGGGGCAAACCCTGGGGGTGTATGGGCTCGGGGAAGGCATCTATTTCTGCTGGCCCTTCTTCGGCCCTTCGAATGTGCGCGATACCATCGGGCTGGCCGGGGATTTTTTCTTGAGCCCGGTGTCCTATCTCGCCATGTCGGACACTGGCGCAGGGATAGCGGTTGACGCCGGACGAGAAGTGAACAACACCTCCCTTACCCTGGGGGATTACGAAGATTTTAAGGAATCCGCCCTTGATCCGTATGTGGCCCTGCGCGATGCATACCGGCAGCATCGGCAAAAGAAAATACATGATGTTGCCAGGGAGAGTGATTCCGTGTACACGTCCGCATTCGACAGGGCTGAAAAAACATATGCCCGGGATATGTCTGGGCCGGTTTCGGCGGGATTGGATTCCGCCCCGGATCTTGCCGGCGATTTTTTTGTCCAGGGTGATGCCGAACAGATTTTGCTGATGCGGCAAGCGTTGCTTGCCATGAATGCAACAGCGGTGGTCAAGGGGCCTGATCGGTGAGGGGGTAGTTTTTCCGCTTTCCAGGGGCCGGTTTGCGCTCGCCAGGCAGGAGGAGTAACGGCTCTCTGCCGCTGGATTTAGCGAAGCCGAGCTTGGTTGATTTTGTTGATAATGGTATCTTTTCAGAGAATGATTGTAGGGGCAAAAATGAAAAACAGGAATATAGGGTGTCTGCGGTTTCTTTCGGTAATTATTCTGACAATTGCGATCCCCATTATGTCTCCCGGGATTTCTTGCGCTGCTCCTGATCCGGTTGTTTTCGTAAAGGAGGCCGTTGACGAAATTATTTCTATTCTTCAGGATGAAAAACTCGCCGTGCCGGCTCGCCGGGCGGAGCGGAAGCAGCGGGTGGTGGCTATTGTCGAAAAGAAATTTGATTTTCGCGATATGTCCATGCGTGCCTTGGCCAAGCACTGGCGGGAAAGAACCCCTGAAGAGCAGGACCGGTTTGTCTTCTTGTTCAAGACGCTCTTGGAGAACACATACATAGCCAAAATAGAAACCTATTCCGGGGAAAAAGTTGTCTTTAAGAAAACCGCCAGACAGGGAAACAAGGCTGTTGTGTATAGCGAGCTGATTCGAAAGAAAGTGGAAACCCCGGTTAATTACAAGCTCAAAAGCAACGATGATCACTGGCTGGTTTATGATGTAGAGGTGGAGGGGGTAAGCTTGGTGAATAATTACCGGACCCAGTTCGCCAGTATTCTGAGCAAGGAGAACTTCGCCGGGCTTATTGCCAAGCTTGAAGAGAAGGTCGGTAAGGGAGCGACTGAATAAACGCAAATGGGTACCGCTGACGAAAAGCTTTTTGGGAGATACCGGCCCGAGGAGTTGCACGATATATTTTCTTTTTTATCCGCTGAAGAGATGGCGGAGTTGTTTGCCTACCTTGAGCTCAGGGAGTGGCAACCGGCGGAAATTTTGATGAAAAGCGGGGAGCCTGGCGATTTTCTGGGGTTTCTGGTCGAGGGAAAACTTGCCGTTAAGATGGAGACGATATTCCCGGGTAAATTCATTTTGGTTGCCGTGCTTGAGCGTGGAAGTCTGGTCGGTGAGATTTCTGCTGTTGACGGGGGGAGTCGGCATGCAACCGTTGTCGCCGCGGAAAAGAGCCGGCTCCTGATCCTCTCTTGTGAAAAGATGGAGCAGATGCTGAGGCAGACCCCGGCGCTTGGCCTGAAACTTTTACGACGGATTATTCATGTGCTCGGCCATCGCCTGGACAAGGCGAGCGACCGTCTCGCCCGGTTGTTGTAATTTCATTGTAAGCCGGTTTTTTGTTCAGCCAGCAAGTTTCCCTCCTTGTCGAAAAGCCCCCCGTTGAGCGTGTGTGCCAATGAGAAAAAAAGATCTGTCGGTGAATTCACTTGACAATGAGCCGGGTTTATTTATATTGATCTGTTCCATTTTTTGCATTGTGAACAGGTGATGTGTGCGGATCAGGTGGGAAGAAATACCAGCGGGCGGCCTTTTTCTTAGTATTGACGGTGATTCTTGGATCCCCGGCAATGAGGTCGTTTGGCAAAAACCGTTCGTGTGCACCGTTTCCCTGCGCAAAGAGGGCGGACGGGTTCTGCTTGCCGGCACCATGCGCCTTTCCGTTGTTCTTGAATGCGATCGCTGTCTGGAGTCTTTTGTCTATCCCTTGGCGGAAGAGTTTGAGGTCGTTTTTGAGTTGCTTGCCAAAGAGGCAGAGGCGGCACTTGCTTCGGAGCACTTTTGCAAGGGCAGTGAGTTGGATGTGGTGTATCTCGCGGAGCCGGTGGTGGATGTTTTTTCCGTGCTTGCGCAGCAGCTGTACCTTGGTTTGCCGGAAAAAAGACTCTGTAGCGATAAGTGCCTGGGGCTGTGTCCGGAGTGCGGGGCGAACTTGAGCCGCTGTCCGTGCGATTGTGCCAGAGGTGCGGGCGTATCCCCGTTTAGTGTTTTGGCAAAGTTGAAAGACCAGTAGCAGGTATTTTTCCCTGAGGTGATCCCTGGCGAAACGTGCCGGATCATTCCCTCGGCCCATTGGCTTCGCGGAGCAAAAAACGTGTCATATGTGTTGAACCTGTTGAATTTTTTTGAGAAACCCGTTACAGACAACAAGCTGTAACCGAGATCTTTCCAATTGGAGGAAAAGTAATGGCTTTACCGAAAAGAAGACATTCCCATGCTCGTACCAGAATTCGCCGTTCCCACGATGCGCTGTGTGGCGTAACCGTTTCCACCTGCTCCGCGTGCGGCGAGCCGAAGCTTCCCCACCGTCTGTGTCCTGGCTGCGGATCATACAAGGGCCGTACTGTTGTCAAGCTGACCGCCGAGTAATAGAGTTCGCATGGCGTTGCATATTGCCTTGGATGCCATGGGCGGGGACCGAGGCCCGGAAGAACTGGTTTCCGGGGCAGTCATGGCTGCGCGCGACTCCGACCTTGAGATCAGCCTGATTGGTGATCAGACCCGGCTCGGGGCCATTCTGGCAACCCATGGCACTCCTTCCTCCCGGATTCATCTGGTGCATGCCTCCCAGGTTGTCGGCATGGATGAATCCCCTGTTGACGCCATCCGCAAGAAAAAAGACTCCTCCATCATGAAGGCTTTTGCCCTCCACAAAGAGGGCAGGGTTGACGCGGTTGTCAGCGCCGGCAATTCCGGGGCGACCCTGGCCTCGGCCCTTAAGTCGCTGGGCCGGCTGGAGCATGTAGCCCGGCCTGGAATCGCGGGCATCTTCCCCACCTTGAAGGGGCCGGTGGTGATGATGGATGTGGGCGCAAACGTTGATTGCCGCCCTGAACATCTCTTTCAATTCGGGGTCATGGCCACCGCTTTTTCTCAAGTCCTCTTTGGGCTGGATCGGCCCCGGGTCGGCCTGCTCAGTATCGGGGAAGAGGGGGGCAAGGGCAATATCCTGGTGAAAAAATCCCACGAGCTGTTCCAGCAGAGTTCCTTGAATTACATCGGCAATGTCGAGGGCCGCGACACCTTTCAGGGGGACGTTGACGTCATGGTCTGTGACGGATTTGTCGGCAATGTCTGCCTGAAACTCAGCGAAGGATTGGCCGAGGCGGTCATGGGCATGCTGGGTGAGGAGATTGCCAAAAGCTTTAAGGCAAAGCTTGGTTATCTGCTTGCCAGGGACGCCTTTGTTTCCTTTAAAAAACGGGTGGATTACGCCGAGTATGGCGGCGCCCCCTTGCTCGGCATCCGAGGCAACGCCATTATCTGCCATGGCCGCTCCAATGCCGTGGCAATAAAAAATGCCATCCGGGTTGCCGCCGAAATGGCCCGCAATAAGGTCAATGACCGAATCCTTGAGCTTTTTTCCCTGGACCATCTCCTGGTGCAACAGGGTGATTCCTTGCCGGCGGAAGCCGCTGTCTCCGGAGTAACCCCATGAGCCGGGCGGTCATCATCGGCACTGGTTCCTGCCTGCCGGAACGGATCCTCACCAATGCGGATCTGGAAAAAATGGTTGATACCTCCGATGAGTGGATTACCACTCGAACGGGGATCAAGACCCGGCATATTGCCCGGGCAGGAGAGGAAACCTCCAAACTCGCCAGCGTGGCGGCCCGCCGTGCCCTGGAGATGGCCGGGGTCACCCCGGCGGAGGTGGACATGATCGTCGTCGGGACGATCTCCTGTGAAAAGGCCATGCCCTCCTGCGCCTGTCTCGTGCAAAAGGAGCTGGAGGCGGTCAACGCCTTTGCCTTTGACATCAACGCCGCCTGTTCCGGCTTTCTCTACGGCCTCGATCTTGCCGACAAATACATCCATCATAACCCGGACATGAAGATTCTGGTGATCGGTGCGGAGAATCTTTCCGCCCGGACCAATTGGCAGGACCGCAATACCTGTGTGCTTTTCGGCGACGGCGCCGGAGCCTGTCTGGTGACCGGCAACGATCAGGGCCGGGGCATTCTGGCGAGCAAGCTCTATGCGGACGGCCGGTTGTGGGAGTTGCTCCACATGGACAGCGCCCCCAGCCTGAACCCCGATCTCTGCGCCCTGCCAAGTGACGGCCCCTTCATCAAGATGGTGGGGAAGGATGTGTTCCGCTACGCGGTCCGGGCCATGGCCGAGGCCATCACCGCCGTCCTTGCAAAAGAGGGGCTGGCCATGGCGGACATCGCCCTCGTCGTGCCCCATCAGGCCAATATCCGCATCCTGAAAAGCCTGGCCGATCACCTCAATGTTCCGCTCGAAAAAATCTATATTAATGTGCACAAATATGGTAATACATCGGCGGCGACCGTGCCGATTGCCATGGACGAGGCGAACCGGGAAGGCCGATTGCAGCAGGGAGATCTCTTGCTCATCTGCACTTTTGGCGGCGGTTTTACCTGGGGCGCAGCCCTGGTCAGGTGGTAGGCGCGCCGGGGGCGTCATTTTCAGCCGCATATCAAAGCAATTGAGGATAAGGGGGCACAGTGGATTATTTCTTGAGCGAAGAGCAGCAGATGATTGTCGATGTTGCTCGGCAGATTACCGATGAAATGATTGTTCCGCAACGGGCGGAATTGGATGAAACCGAAGACTATCCCCGTGATATCCTGACCGCCATTGCCAAGGCCGATCTCTACGGCCTCTATATCCCCGAGGAGTATGGCGGCCTGGGGGGAGGGTGTTTTGAGATTGTCCTGGCCCTTGAGCAGTTCGCCCGCGGCTGTACCGGGGTGGCTACCGCCTTTGCCGCCAGCGCCCTGGGCGCCTACCCGATCCTGATCTCCGGCAGCGAAGAGCTGAAACAGAAATACATGCCCCTCATCGCCAGCGGCGAGAAACTGGCGGCCTTTGCCCTTACCGAGGCCAATGCCGGCAGCGATGCCTCCGGCATCCAGACCACAGCGGTGCTCGACGGCGACGAATGGGTCTTAAACGGCACCAAGCAGTGGATCACCAATGCCGGCGAGGCCCAAATCTACACGGTTATCGCCATCACCGACAAAAGCAAGGGGCCCCGCGGCGCCACCATGTTCGTGGTCGAGGACACCGACCCTGGTTTTTCTTACGGGGTCAAGGAAAAGAAGTTGGGCATCCGCTGCTCTTCCACCCGGGAGCTGATCTTCAAGGACTGCCGCATTCCCAAGGACAGGGTGATCGGCCGGATCGGCATGGGCTTTATCACCGTGATGAAGACCCTGGACCAGTCCCGTCCGGGCATCGCCATCCTCGGCGTCGGTCTGGGGCAGGGCGCCCTGGACGAGGCGGTGGTCTATGCCAAGCAGCGGGTGCAGTTCGGCAAGCCCATCATCTCCTTCCAGGCCGTGCAGCATATTTTGGCCGATATGGCCATCCAGGTCGAGGCGGGCCGGGCCCTGGTGTACTCGGCGGCCAAGCATATCGACGCCCACAAAAACGACATGTCCAAGGCCTCCTCCATGTGCAAGGTGTTCGCCACCGACATGGCCATGAAGGTCACCACCGATGCGGTCCAGGTTTTGGCCGGCTATGGCTACATGCGCGATTACCCGGTGGAGAAGATGATGCGTGACGCCAAGATCCTCCAGATCTACGAGGGCACCAACCAGATCCAGCGGAATGTTATCGGTCAGGAACTGAACAAGGAGTACATGAGGTCCTCATGAAGATCATCGTTTGCGTAAAACAGGTGCCGGACGCCAAGGATGTCCGCCTGGACCCCAAGACCAACACCCTGTCCAGGGAAGGGGTGCAAGCCATCATGAACCCCTACGACCGCCATGCCCTTGAGGAGGCGGTTCGTCTGAAGGAGCAGCACGGCGGCACGGTGACCGTGCTCAGCATGGGGCCGCCCCAGGCCGAGGAGATGCTGCGCGAGGCGGTGTCCTGCGGGGCGGACGAGGCAGTGCTTGTTTCGGATCGCGCCTTTGC
The DNA here is from genome assembly GCA_036397515.1 of Desulfurivibrionaceae bacterium. Taxonomy (GTDB): domain Bacteria; phylum Desulfobacterota; class Desulfobulbia; order Desulfobulbales; family Desulfurivibrionaceae; genus Thiovibrio. The sequence continues at coordinate 36,017 of DASWIU010000137.1, forward strand.
CGGGGCGGATACCTGGGCCACCACCTATACCCTGTCCCAGGCCATTAAAAAGATAGATGATTTTGATCTGATCCTCTGCGGCAAGCAGGCCATTGACGGGGATACCGCTCAGGTGGGTCCCGGCTTGGCAGAGCGTCTTGATATCCCTTTTGTCGCCTAT
>DASWIU010000138.1:0-4737 GCA_036397515.1 Desulfurivibrionaceae bacterium
AAGGAAAGAGCATGGACCAGAGAATGATCAACGTGGGCTTCGGCAACGCCGTGCTTGCCGGCAGGGTGCTGGCGGTGGTGAACCCTAAATCCTCCCCCATGAAAAAACTGCGGGAAGAGGCCAAGGAGCAGAAACGGCTCATCGATGTCACCGAAGGCCGGAGGACCCGCTCCATCATCATTCTGGACAGCAACCATGTGCTGCTCTCCTCGGTGCAACCGGAAACCATCACCCTGCGCTTCATGGCCTCCTACGACCGGCGCGACGACGACCAGCCGGAAAAGGCGGACAAATGAAGCGGGGCAATCTCTTTGTCATCTCCGCGCCCTCCGGGGCGGGCAAGTCCACCATCCTCAAAAAACTGCTGACCGCGGTGCCCAACCTCGCTTTTTCCGTGTCGCACACCACCCGCGCCCCACGCCCGGGCGAGAGCAATGGCAAGGAATACCATTTTATTGATCGGCCCACCTTTGAGGGGATGCGCACCGGCCAAGCCTTTCTCGAATGGGCCGAGGTGCACGGCAATCTTTACGGCACCAGCCGGGCAGCCATCGAAGCGCAACAGGCCAGGGGAATTGATGTTTTTCTCGATATCGATGTCCAGGGGGCCAGGCAGCTCCGCGATGGCGGCCACCCCGGCGCCATCTTTCTTTTCATCGCCCCGCCCTCCTGGGGTGAGCTGGAAAAACGGTTGCGGGGCAGGGGCACCGATCCCGAGGAAACCGTGCAGCTGCGCCTGGGCAATGCCCGACGCGAGATGGAGGATGCCGGCCGCTACGACTATCTGGTGATCAACGACCGGCTGGACGAGGCGGTGGAGGTTCTGCGCGCGGTGATCGTCGCCGAACGCTGCAAGGGTCGCCGCAGCCCCGATGGCCAGCCCCTCGACCTCGCGGCCCTGGGCTTTGCCGCCCAATAACCCCGTCCACCTTTTCTTGGAGAGAGCATGAACAACCCGCCGGACAACGACGACCTCCTCTGGGGCATCCATCCCATCCTTGAACTGTTGCGGCTTCAGCCCAAAAAGGTGCGGGAGGTGGTGATTCAGCAGGGCAAGGCAGGGGCCAAGATTCAGGAGATCATCGCCCTGGCCCAGGAACAGGGGGTCAAGATCCGCTTTCTTCCGGCACAGCGTTTCCCCAGCTCCCCGGACAAGACCCACCAGGGGGTGCTGGCGAAAACAGCGCCCGTGGCCACCTGTAGCCTGCACGAGCTGCTGAAAAAAGCCGGCGAGGTGGAACAGCCGCTCATCGTGGCGCTCGATTCCATCCAGGATCCGCACAATCTGGGGGCCATCATCCGCACCGCCGCGGCAGCCGGGGCAATCGGCATCATCCTGCCCAAGGACCGTTCGGCCCCGCTCAACGCCACCGCAGCCAAATCGGCGGCCGGGGCCATGGCCCATCTCAAACTCTGCCTGGTCACCAATCTGGTCACCACCCTGCAGACCATTAAGGAGAAGAGCTTCTGGGTTTACGGCGCGGCGGGCGAGGCCAAACGCAGCGTGTACGAGACCAAGTTCTCCGGCGCTGTCTGCCTGGTGATCGGCGGCGAGGATAAGGGGATGCGCCCGCTGGTCCGCGAGCACTGCGACGAGCTGGTTTCCATTCCCATGGCCGGGAGCCTCAACTCCCTCAACGCCTCGGTGGCCGCCGGGGTCATCCTTTTTGAGATTGTCCGCCAGCGGCAGTAATGCGGGAGCGCGGCAGCTCAAGGTTCCGCTAAAAGCAGCGCACACCCCGGAAGGAAAAACCACCTTACCCTTGCAGGCTGCCCCCGGATTTTTCACACCCTTTCCGAGATTTGCCGCCGGATGTTGGCTCTTGCCAAAACCGCAAGAACGCGCTATTTTTCTATTTTAGCAACCATTCAGGAGGATTCCATGAAGCGCTTCGCCCTTTCCCTCGCAGCCCTGCTCCTTGTTCCCGTCTTGGCCAACCAGGCAAGCGGCGCCCCCAAAACCCGCTATGACGCGGCCACCCAGACCTGCCGGGTTCTGGGCGACGGCCCCCTGGAATGGGAAAGCCGCCCCTGGGGCGAGGGCGGCAAGCTGTTCAAGGATGTCTGCAAGGGCTGCCACTCCCGCAACAACGACAAAGGCGCCCCCTTTCTCTGGGTGGAATCAAAAAACTCGGAGGGCTGGAATCGGATCTTTGCCTCCCGTTCCCCGAAATGCGCCAAAACCGGGAAATGGGACGCCATCACCCTGGAGCAGCAGCTGAAGCTCAACGATTACCTGTACCGCTGGGCGGCAAACAGCCAGGATCTCAACGACAGCTGCTGACGCTGAGCACAACTCTCCCGGTCCGGGAGAAAAACAGCAAACAGGCCGCCCCACCCTACTTTTTCCGCCCCTTGTTGAACAGATCGGCAAAGGTGGCCATGGGGGCGGCCTCCTTCTTTTTTTCCGCAATGTACTGACGGAAATCGCCCTGATTTTCACTCTCGCCCGCCCCCTTGTCCTTTCTGCCGCCTGCCTTGCCGGCCTCCTGGCCCTCTGCCTTGGCAGGCATGGGCAAGGAGAGGGACAAGCGCTTCTTCTCCGGATCCACGCTGTCGATCTTCACCTCCAGGGCATCGCCCACCTGGACGACCTCGCGCGGATGGCTGATGCGTCGCCCAGCGCCCAGCTTGGAGATGTGCACCAGGCCGTCGATGCCCGGCGCAAGGGAGACAAAAGCACCGAATTCCGTGAGACGGACAACCTTGCCGGTGACGACGCTGCCCTCGGAGAACATCCCGCTGATCCCCTCCCAGGGGTCGGGCAGGGAATCCTTGAGGCTGAAGGAATAGCGGTCCTGATCCCAATCGAGTTTGAGCACGGTGACGGTCACTTCCTGACCCACGGCCAACCGCTCGTGGATATCCTCGATCCTCCCCCAGGCGATCTCGGAAACCGGAATCAACCCCTCGATGCCGCCGATATCGACAAAGGCGCCGAATTCGCGGATGGAGGTGATAACGCCCTTGACCGTCTGGCCGACGGCCAGGGATTGCTGCAGAGCCTCCTTCTGCTGGGCCCGTTCCTCCTCAAGCAGGGCCCGGCGGGAGACCACGATGTTCTTGCCGTGCTCGCTGAACTTGGTGACCCGGAAAGCAAATTTCTTGCCGATATACTCCTCACTGTTTTCGATCCTCCGCATCTCCATCTGGGAAAAAGGGCAGAAGGCCCGGACGCTGCCGGAAAACTTCACATCAAAACCGCCCTTGACCTCACCCGTTACCGTGCCCTCAACCGGGATGCCGTTCCGGCAGGCCTCGTCCAAATGACCGGCCACCGCGCCGCCGCTCACCTTGGCGGTGAACAATCGCTCGTTCTTCTTCTCGGAAAGGAAATAGACCTGCACCCGGTCGCCTTCCGCCACGGTCAGATTGCCCTCACCATCGGTGAACTCGTTTTTGGCCACCGACCCTTCGCTCTTGGCGCCCAAATCGAGAAAAATCCACTCCTTGGCAATGCGCACCACGGTGGCCTCGATTTTCTGGCCCGGCCGCAGCCGCTCCTTGGTGGAGGTTGCGGTTTCCTGAAACATCTCGGCAAAACTTTTATCATCATCGGTCATTGTCATCACCCTCACCAACACCTTGTTTTTATAAATATTCGCCACGAAATCCACGAAAGAACACGAAATTTTTCAACCGCGCAACTGCTTGATCCCGCTGAATAATCCCCACACTCTTTACGCTTTTTTCGTGCCTTTCGTGGTTTTATCGGCACTGCTGCCGATAATTGACACGTGGCTAAAAACCTTCAATGGCAGAGCCGATCTCCACCCTTTCCACCTCTTTGGTTTCACACTGCAGGATGCAGAATCCCGGCTGCCCGTCCTTGCCCAGCAGCTCGCCGGGGTTTATCAGCTGGCAGTCGCCGACCTTTTCCACCTGATAGCGGTGGTTATGGCCGCAGCAGACCACGTCGAACATGCCCTGGCAGGCGAGGCCCCTGGCCAGCTGCGGATAATGGGTAAAGGCGATCTTGAGCCCTCCGGCCTCCACCGCGCCCAGGATCCCGTGGTGGCTGATGGTGGGAAAGCGCAGCCCGCACGACTGGGAGATGACGTGCTGGTCGCCGATGTTGTTGCCGTAGATCAGATGCACCGCCCCGCTGAAGCGGGCCAGTTCGTCGAGCATGAAGGGGGAGATCAGGTCGCCGCAGTGGATGATCATGCTCACGCTGTAGGCGTTGCAGTATTTCACCGCCGCCCGCAGGTTGAGGATGTGGTCGTGGGTATCGGAGAGGATCGCGATTCTCATGGCTGTTCTCCGAGAATCCCGGCGAACGCGGCCAGGCACCGCTCGTTGCGGTCACCCTCTTGCAGCGAGACCCGGAAATAGTGGGGATCCAGACCGGTGAAATTGCCGCAGTCCCGGATCATGATGCGTTGGCGGAGCATCCCCTCCCGCAACTGGGAAGCGGTCATCGCCCCCTCCAACCGGCAGAGAATGAAATTCGCCGCCCCAGGGATTACCCGCACCCCGGGCAGGGCAGCGAGCCGGGCGACAAAGCCCGGCCGAGTCCGGGCAAGAAAATCGCGCACCGCCTGGACATACCCGTCACCATGCGTCAGAAGATACTCCCCAGCCACCTGGGCCATACGGTTCACCCCCCAGGGCTTGCGGTGCGCGGCAAAACGGGCCATCTTCTCCTCGCTGGCCACGAGAAAACCGAGACGCAGACCGGGGATGCCGTAAATCTTCGAGGAGGAGCAGAGCAAAAACAGATTGGCAGGCAGGGGA
>DASWIU010000139.1:0-6018 GCA_036397515.1 Desulfurivibrionaceae bacterium
TCCTTGGCCGTTTCCGGCAACCTGCCGCGTGTCGCCTTCAGGACAGCGGTGAGTTTGTCCGCGGTGATCGGTTTTTCGATCAGGACCACGCCCGGGTCCAAAACCCCGTGGTGGGCGATGGCATTGTCCGTGTAGCCGGACATGTAGATGACTCTGGTTTCCGGCCGTCTTGCCGTGATGGCCTCTGCCAGTTCCTTGCCGTTCATGCCGGGCATGATGACATCGGTGAGCAGGATATCGATCCGTCCGCTAAAGGCATCGCTGATTTCCATGGCCTCGGCGCCGCTCCCCGCCTCAAGCATCGTGTAGCCCAGAGGCCGCAGAATGGCGGTGACCAGGGTTTTGAGCGAGGGCTCGTCATCCACCACCAGAATGGTTTCGTTGCCCTGGGGCAGAGGCGGCAGGGATAACTCCGAGGGTTTTTCAACCGCGGCCTGGCTGACCGGCAGGAAGATCTTGAATGTCGTGCCTCGGCCCGGTTCGCTGTACACGAAGATGTGGCCGCCCAGCTGTTTGATGATCCCGAAGACCATGGCCAGCCCCAACCCGGTCCCCTTGCCCCGCTCCTTGGTGGTAAAGAACGGATCGAAGATCTTGGCCTGGACTTCCCTGCTCATTCCCTGGCCGGTGTCGCTCACCGAAAGCACCACGTACCGGCCGGGGGTCACCCCCTCATGGGTGTCGGCATACTCCGCATCCAGCTCCCGGTTTTCCGTTTCAACGATCAGGCTGCCGCCTGTGGGCATGGCATCCCGGGCGTTGACCGCCATGTTCAGCAGCACCTGCTCCATCGGGCCCGGATCGATGAGCACGGTGTCGTCCTGGGCCGTGGCGCGCACCTCCAAGGAAATATCTTCTCCGATCATCCTGCCCAGCATCTTGGTCAGGTTGAGGATGAGCTGGTTCAGGCTGCAGGGCGCCAGCTGGACCACCTGCTTGCGGCTGAAGGCTAGGAGCTGCCGGGTCAGGGTGGCAGCCCTGCTCCCGGCCTCGTGGATGGTCTGGACTTTTGCCCTGGCCGGATCATTTGTGGCCAGCTCCAGCAGCAACAGCTCGCTGTAGCCGAGGATGATGGAGAGGATGTTGTTGAAGTCGTGGGCAACCCCTCCGGCCAGGATGCCGATGGACTCCATTTTCTGCGCCTGGACAAGCTGGCTTTTCAGCTTTTCCTGTTCCGCCGCCGCCTGCTTCCGCTCGGTGATATCGGCAAGGCTTCCCCGCAAGCCGAGAAACCGGCCCGCCTCAACCTGGATCTGGGTGCAGACATGGCTGACCCAGCGGACCTGCCCCCCCTTGGTGATGATCCGGAACTCCAGGGGCAGTTCCTTGCCTGCCTCGTCCATGGGATGTGCATGGCCGGCCCATCTCTCCCGGTCTTCCGGGTGGAAGAGTGCGTCCAGCAGCCCCGGGTCGGCAAGGAACTCCTCCTCGCTATAGCCGGTGAGCGCCTGGCAATTATTGGAGACGAAGATCATGGTCTTGTCCGGCGCCCGCCAGAAGATGAAGTCGGAGGCGAACTCGGTGACGGTGCGGTAGATTTCCTCCCTCTGGCGCAATTCCTCCTGCTGTTGGTCGAGCTTTTCGAGCATGGCATTGAAGGCGTGGGCCAGGGTGGCGGTCTCGTCCTGGGCTGCGGTGTGGAAGAGTCGCGCCTCTCCCTTTTTCTCCGGCAAATCAGCCACATGCTGGGTAAGCGCCAGGAGCGGCCTGGTCAGGTGTTGGCTGAAATACCGGATGACCGCGAAAGCCGTCAGGGTGATGATCAGTATCCCGGCCAGCAGAACCTGCGCGGCATGGATGAGCGGGGCATAGGCCTCGGCTTTGGGGTAATTGGCGGCCAAAAGCCAGTTTTTTACCCGTAGCCGCTTGAAGGAGGTGAGCATGGGCACCCCTTCCCGGTTGCGGTTTTCGTCCGTGCCCTCAAAGCCCTGCAGCGCCCGCTCGTAGAGGGGGTTTCTCCCTTCGGGGATTTTTTTGAAGATCCTGGCCTTGTCCGGATGCATGATCATGGTCCGGTCCGCAGTGAGCAGATACAGATAGCCTCCCTTGCCGATCTTCTTTTCCGAGAGCTTGCCCAGAAGATTAGGCCGCATGAGGTCAAGGCTGCCGGCCAGAATGGCGATGATCTTGCCCTCCTGGTCAAAGACCGGGGCGGTCATCATGATCACCGGGTGTTTGTGCGGCTGGGAGGAGATATAGGGGTCGGAGATCACGGGGGCGGAGGTGGCCAGGGTCTCTTTGATATAGGAGCGGAAGGATAAATCCAGCCCCCGCCGGTTGGGAAGGAAGGGCGATTCGGCGATGAGCCGGCCTTGTGGGGAGAAAAGAAAGATGTGGTTGTCAAAGGCCTTTTGCAGGCCGGTGCGGTTGTCAATGGCTTCCTGAGCTATATCCGCCGAGGCCAGGGTTTCCGGGGTGATTCTCGGGGCAACCGCGATAAGTTGGGCGTGGGCCAGGGAGAGCTTGTCCTCCAGAGAGGCCGTGATTTCGGAGAGCAAGGAAAACTGCTCGGCGGAGATAACCTCCTTGATCTGCTGCTTGAAAACGGTGAGCACCAGGAAGGAGGTCGCTCCCATCAAACAGAGGAAGAGCAGGGAGATGGCAAGGGTCAGCCGGGTTTTCAGGGTCAGCTTCATGGAGCGAGTTCCGAAAGGGGAAAAAGATCAAGCCGCAACCGGCAGTTCGGTGCGGATAGGCAAAGAGAGTGTAGCACAGGGGGGAGAAATCCGCCAAGTTTCAAATTGCGGGAGACAGACAGCGGGAGGCAGCGGGCGGGAAGGCAGCGCGGGCAAGCCGGAGGCCTGGTTTGCCCGGAGGCGCGGGCAATGGGGCGGGGGTTATTTTTGGCAGCAGCCTCGGCTTGGCCGGGTTTCCGGCACCCCGAGTTTCTTGAGGAGGCTGGCCAGCGGGCAGAACTTGCTGAAGCCGTACTGGAAGAGATTCGCCCCCACAAAGGCGGTGAGGAAATACCAGTAGGGATGCAGCCAAGTGCCCAGAGCCAGGCTGATCAGGATGAAGGCCCCGGCGAAAACATGAACCCAATCCGTGATGCTCATCGGGGAATCTCCTTGGTGGGGGTGGGCGGAAATCAGGGAACCTGGCAGAAGAGTTCCCGCATGGTTTTGATCAATTCGGTGATGCGGCCTTCCGCGATCCGGTTGAAGATGAAGTTGGCGTCCTTGCGGTAGGCGATGATCCCTTGGTTGCGGAGGATGGAGAGATGCTGGGAGACATTGGCATTGGTGGTGTGCACCTCCTTGTGGATGTCGCCCACGGTCATTTCCTTGTCCTGCAACAGGCAGAGGATCTTCAGGCGGATGGGGTGCGACATGGTCTTGAGGAGTTTGGCCATATCCTCGATGTGGTTGTCATGCATGGAGCTGGTTCCTTACCTGAAGTTAAGCTGTTACTGTAATCCCGTGCCGTCTGGTCTGTAAACAGAAAAAGTTTACCCTTCCGCTCCTCGGGTCACCCGTACCGGATCATCCACCGCTGCCCCAAGAAGCAGAGCGGCATTCCCATTGCTTGCAGCCAGTTCGAGGTAGCCGCGGCTGCCGATGAGCGCCAGAACCCGGCCGTTCGGTAGCGAAGCGTAACTGCTTGCCAAGCCGGTCACTTGTTGTTGCTTATGAAAGATCTGGATGGAAGCCGGATCAGCTGTCAACCCGGCGAGATCACGCTGGTGGATATTCGTGGTCAGGTTGCCGAAATGGTCGATGTGGATCACGGACCCGGCTATGTTGCCATGAATCCGGTCAATTTGCAAGGTGGGGGATGCAAGTTTTATAAGATTTTCCTTAAGCGCCGGAGGGCCAAGACGGGAGAGCCCGGCGCCATTGGTTAGGGCCGCCGCGACCGGGGCGAGAATATCGCGGCCATGGAAGGTGGCGCTCAGCGGCCGGCGGTAAAGATGCGGGCAGTCGAGAAAGATTGCTTCCTCAAAGAGCTGGTCCTGCAGAAAAGGGGTAAGGATGCCGTTGTCCGGCCCCAGAAAAACCTGGCCCATGGCCCGAACCGCCAGAAGCTGCCTGTTTGTGCCCACCCCCGGATCGACCACGGCCAGATGAATGGTCTCTTTTGGGAAAAACGGGGCTGCCGCCTGGAGAATAAAGGAGGCCTGCCGGATATCCCGGGGTCGGATGGCGTGGCAAAGGTCGATGATTCGCGCCTGCGGAGCGAGGCCGAGAATGACCCCCTTGGTTACGCCGACGTATTCATCCTCCAGGCCGAAATCCGTGGTCAGGGTGATAATGGGCATGGCTGTATCCCTCAATGGACAAGGCGGGAAATCCCGACCATCTCGGTGCGGGTACGCAACTCGCTTTGATACCGGCGCAGGGCCTCCACCGTGGCCGGGTAGGGGTGGCCGATGCCCACGGCCTGGCCGTGCTCTCCGCCGAGCCGGATCAGGAGGTCAAGTTGGGCCATGATCTTGTCCGGGTTCTGGTCGTTGTCGAGGAAAACGGTGCGGCGCGCGGTTTTTACGCCCATCTCCAGGGCAAGATCATAGGCCACGCTCTGGGAGGCGGTGACGCTGTCCAGGAAAAAAAGGTTGCGCGTCCGCACCAGGGGCAGCAGGGCCCGCATGGCCTGGGGGCTGGCGGTGAAGCGGGAACCCATGTGGTTGCTGATTCCGATGGCGGTGGGAACCGCGCGCAGGTCCGCGTCCAAGCGGGAGGCCATGGTTTTCGCGTCCATGGCCGTGGTCAGGGCGCCGGGGCCCGGATTCCACTTGGGGTTCACGGGCTCAAGGGGCAGGTGGAGGAGCATGTCGCGGCCCTTGTCCCGGGCCTCCTGTTGCAGCTCGGCGGCAAAAGGGGTGAAGGGCAGAAAGGCGAAGGAGAGGGGCAGGTCCAGGGCGAGAAGGGCTTTGCCGGTGTTCTGCCGGTAGCCCATATCGTCGATGACGATGGCGACCAGGGGCCTATCTGTAAGGGGCCTTTCCCCCGGCTTTTTGCGGCGGGTTACGGCCGGCGGCGGCTGGTGGGGCAGGGTCGGCTCTTCGTAAAGCGGGGCAGGCAACGGGTCGGCTTCCCGGGGTAGGGGCTTCTTCTTGGCCTGTTCGCTCAGCAGGGGCACCGGGCCTTGCGGCGACTTGCCCGGATAGAGCACCATGAAATAGAAACCGGCGACCAGGGTCGCGGCCACAAAAAGAAAGAGGCACAAGAGACCAAGACGGCGCGCCCCTTTCTTTTTGGCCCCTTTCCGGGACGGTTTTTTCGGAGAAACCTTGGCCATGCTGTATCCCATTTCCCGCTAAGAACAAGATTGTTGGGTAGGAGCGGCTTGAGCCGCGATAACTACCGAATCGCGGCTGAAGCCGCTCCTACAGGAGGCATTCTTCGTGCTTTTTTAGAGAGAGATGGAACTACTTGTCCCGGCTCAGGACATAATGGGCCAGACCGGCCAGGGGCTCTTTTGCCGGAGCCTTGCCGAAGATGGCCAGCCCGGTCAAGGCTTCGCTGAGCAGCGACTCGGCCTGCGCCCTGGCCAGGGAAAAGCCCTGATATTTTTCTATGATGGTGCGGACCAAGGCCAACTGCCTGCTGCGTTCCTGCGGCGTTGCCTTGAGCAGCCCGATCAGCGCCTCGCGGTCCCCGGCCTCGGCCCGGGCCAGGGTCTTGATCAGGGGCAGGGTCATCTTGCCCTCCTGGAAATCGTTGCCCACTGCCTTGCCGGTTTTGATCGGGTCGCCGAGATAATCCAGCAGGTCGTCCACAATCTGGAAGGCCAGACCCAGGTTGGTCCCGTAAGTGCGCAGGGCGAGCCGTTGCTCAGGAGAACCCTGGTTGTGGGCGATGCCCGCCTCGCAGGCCGCGGCAATGAGGGCGGCGGTTTTGCCGTTTAGGACCTGAAAATAGTTCTCTTCGGAGATAAGGAATTCTTGCGCGTTATGCATCTGCAAGAATTCCGACTCGACCATGGCTCCGGTGGCCCGGCCGATCAGGGCCATGGCCGCGGGGCCGCCCACTTCGCTGGCCAGGGCCATGGCATGGGCATGGAGATAATCCCCGGCCA
>DASWIU010000140.1:0-1922 GCA_036397515.1 Desulfurivibrionaceae bacterium
GTCGGCCAGGGAATCCGCTTGATACCGGAGGCGGCAACGCCTTGGGAGAGCAACACGGAAAATTCCCCCGGTTCACCCCGCGCCTGGAGATGTATGTGTTTCATCAAGGGGTCGGGCGGGTGCTCGACATCAGCATGGGCGGCGTCTCGTTTTCCTACATTGCCGACAGCCACCCGTTGGAAGAACTGCCGGGGGAAGGAATCCTCTTTACCCACAGCGGCCAGCACATCCAAGGGATTCCCTTCGAGATCGTGGCCGATGACGTGTGTTCCCGGTTTTTTTCCAGCGATTATTTTGTCCGGGAAAGACGGGTCCGCTTTGGCGAGCTTTCCGAGGCCCAGATCAGGCAGCTGGAAAGCTTTATCCTGAACAATGCCCATATCCCCCAATTTTCCTACGACACGCGGTACACGGAGTACAAATCCGTGTATGCCCCGGCCGGCTTGTCTTCTTTTGACAGGAAAGCGCGGGCCATGGAGGCCAGCGCGGATGTACGCCTGGCTTGACCGCGCCGATCTCAAGATCTCCGCGGGGATGGACCGCTACTGCCAGCCCCTGATGCGATACTCCATCGCCCTGATCTTCATCTGGTTCGGCCTGTTGAAGCCTTTGGGGATGAGCCCGGAGGAGGAGCTGATCAAGCGCACGGTCTACTGGGTTTCGCCGCAGATTTTTTTGCCGGTTCTCGGCTGGTGGGAGGTGGCCGTGGGGTTGTGCCTGCTCTATCGGCCTTTGATCCGCATCGCTCTGCTGCTCCTGCTTCTCCAGTTGCCGGGAACAATGCTGCCCTTGATTCTGCTGCCGGAAATCTGTTTTACCCAGCCGCCCTTCGGGTTGACTTTGGAGGGGCAATATATCGTGAAGAATATCTTTTTGGTGAGCGCGGCATTTATGATTGGCGGCAAGGTCCGCGCCCAGTGATCGCCCTCAGCACCGGCGGCCCTCTTCCCCCGCCGGGGCGACTGCGTCCTTGTCCAGCCCTTCTCCCCTGGGCAAGGGCGCAGAGTTTTTTTTAATCTGATTACCACTCATCTTCAGCCAGTTTTTTCACGTCATTCCCGCGCAGGCGGGAATCCAGGGCGATCTGGCTAATTTTTCTGGATTCCCGCCTGCGCGGGAATGACGGCGGCTATGTTGGGTGAAAAATAAAAAACTCTTATTTATCAACCAGTTGCCCTGTCTATCTTGAATGTTGGCTGAAGTTGGATGGTAATCAGATTTTTTAAAAGAGGATGAGGGATATTTTGCCGCAGGAGCTGTTTTAGCGAAGGCTCAATTCGAGCTTGGCAGGGACACCCTCCTCCTGTTCTTCGGTTTGCACGGGGGCGCCGATGCTTATTCTGGCGGCATCCCCTTTAAACCGGCTTGTGAGTTCCTGGACGATGGCCGCGCCCCGTTGTTCGGCCAAGGTCTGCAGCTCCGCCTGGGGCAGGGGCGCGGTCTCCACCAGATGGTCAAACAGGGCCCGATAGAAAGCGGAATCCTCGCCGGCCCGTCCGAGCAAGGCTAGGGCCGGGTTGACCCGTTTGACCTTTTGGCCGGTGCTCTTTTCGTAGCCGGCCTGAAAAGCGGCCAACTTGTCTTCGCCCAGTTTTTCCAGAGCGCGCTGGGTTTTAGCGTTGTCAAAGGCCAGGGGGCCGCGTTTTGTCCCAAATTTCCGGACCAGGGTCCGGCGCAGCTGCGACCTCTTGATGGCCGTACCGTCAAGGCCCGGCTCAAATCCGCCATGTACGGTGAGTTGGAGCTGCTCCCGTTTGCCGAGAGCCTCCGCCACATTTTTAAGTTTTTCCTGCTCCGGCGGGGCCAGCTTCGCCCGGCCCGGTTCGAAGAGGATCAGGTCCGGATTTTCGGAACTGGTGCCCAACAGGGCGCCCAAGGCGCGAAAGGGCGCGGTCACGATCTTGGTGAGCAGGTTGAACAGC
>DASWIU010000141.1:0-2556 GCA_036397515.1 Desulfurivibrionaceae bacterium
CCCTTGCGGTCCAGGGCACAATCGCCCTGCTGAAACAGATCAAAGAGGTTGTTGAGGTCGTAGAGTTCATCGACGGTGGGTAAACGCCAGTCGTTGTGGCCTCCCAGGTTCAGGGCGCGGACGTACTCTTCCGCATCCTTCAGGCTGGTGGTCATCTTGCTTTTCTCGATCTGCCACATCCGGCCCGAGACCTTGTCCTGGCAGATGCCGTTGCCCAGGTTTTGGAAGCGCGCCTGTTGGGAAGACTTCCCGGCGCAGCCCTGGAGGGAGAGGAGAAGTACTGCCAAAAGAACCAAAACGAAATGGGTGTGTTTCATGCCAGACCTCCTGTGGTCTTGTTTGGGGAGGGAAATTTTAATCCCCTCCCGCTGGTGTGTTTCGGGGAAAGCAGTAACTATCCAGCTCAGGGTGAAAAAACTGAGGATAACCTCCAACCTGCAACTGCTCAGCAGTGCCGCAGATGCGCGTGTCAATTGTCGGCAGCAGTGCCGACCAAGAGGCCGATTCGCTATACTCCAGTATGCGAATTGGCCGATGACAAAGCAGATGCGGTGCTGCTGAACAGTTGCAAAATCACCGCCTCAGCAAGCCGATGATGGCGGTAAGGAAATCGTTCAGGTCATTTTTGTCTTTGCTGACCCTGGACATCATGATCCCGCCTTCCAGGGTCGCCACCACGGTTTTGGCCAGGAGTTGGGGCTGGGTGGCGGCAGGCAGCAAACCTGCCTGCCTGGCCTCGTCGAGATGTGCTGCCAGCAGCCCGGTCCAGCGGTGGAAAACCTCTTGGATAACCCCGGAGAATTTCTCGTTGCTGTCGGCCATTTCCAGGGCGGTGTTGCCGAACAGGCAGCCCCCGACAAAGTTGTTTTTCTCCTGCTCCGCACAGATCGCCTGGCAGGAGTTGATGATTTTTTCAACGGGGTTTCTGCCGGCAAGGGCCGTGGCCAGAAAAGAAAAAAATTCCTCCTTGGCATCCTCGAGCACCGCGAGCCCGAGCTCCTCCTTGCTGGCAAAGTGGTAGTACAGGTTGCCTTTCTTGACCCCGGTGGCCTCGATAACCGCGCTGATGCTGGTGTTGTGGAACCCCTGGGCCACCAGGATTTTCCGGGTTTCCTTCAGGATATGATCGCGGGTTTTTTCGCCCTTGCTGAGTGTGGCCATCAATGCTCCCGCGTGCTTGAAATAAACTGACCGTTTGGTACAATTTATCCCGGCCGCATTCCAGCGTCAAGGGTAATCTTGCCATGTTCTTCCCCGGCAAGAATTCCCGCTGCGATATAGTGGCAATGGAATTATGCAACTGGGGGATTGTCATGGGATTTGCCGCACGGTTTTTATTGCTCGTTGTCTGGTGCGGCCTGATCGTTACGGCGAATCCGGGCATTGCCGGCTGCGGGCTGTTGCTTGATGCGCCGCTGCGGGCGAATCCGATCTGCCGGTGGCGTGGGGATTGGTCATGCTTGTAGCCCCGGAACAGTTACGGTAAGGGGGCGATCAGATACACATCAAAGCGGCTGTTCTTGCCGCTGATGGCAAAATTTGCTTCCGGGCCGCGCAGGGCAGGGGCCAGGCGCGGCCGCTTCACCACCACCCGGCGGCTGGCCACACCAAGGGCTGCGGCCAATAATTGGTCGCTGTCCTGATCATCGCCGACCAGCAACCGGATGAGCCGCATCTCTTTTTTGACCAGGGCGCTTTTGCCGCGGTGAGGGTACATGGGGTCGAGGCAGATCACCTCGGGCCGCTCGCCCTGCCAGGTGCGGAGGATCTCCAGACTTTCCCCCACCATAAGGCTGATCCGGGCCATGATTTCGGCCAGCGCCGGTTCCAGCCTCGCCCGCTCAATGCCGTCCGCCAGCAGAGCCGCCACCACCGGCGAGCGTTCCACCATCCGGATCGTGCAGCCCAGGCTGGCCAGGATGAAGCTGTCCAGGCCTAAGCCCGCGGTAAGATCCAGCACCGCAGGGGTTGCCCCGCCCTTGAGTCCCACCGCCCGGGCAATGGCCTCCTTGCGGCTGGTGCCTTGCTTGCGGCGGTACTCGATGGCCCCCCCGCTGAAATCAACGAACAGCGGCCCTTCCGCGCCCTTGGTGGTTTGGCGCAGCTCCAGCCGTTCCGGGGTCAGGGTCAGCAGCAGGGCAGGGGTGGGTTCCTCGATGTTATAGAGCGGCAACCCCAGCTTGGCGGCCAGGGTGCGGGCTTTGTCGGCCAGGCAGGGGTCAGTTTGGCTGACGGCGAGGATGCTTTCCGGGTTGCGGGTGGTCATGGGGGATGGCCGGTCATTTCCTGGTTGGGGGCTGGTCGGAAGCCGAGGGCGGCTTTTTCCCGGTGCATCATTTCGAGTACATGGTATATTCAGGAGGTTTTTTCGCAGAGGCCCCTTGGCCAGACAGCCCCACCTACAGCAGAGAAGATAATGGATACCCAGCATAAAGCACAAGCCAAAGTTGTGGCCATCATCCCGGCCCGTTACCATTCCAACCGCTTCGAGGGCAAGCCCCTGGCCAAGATCGCGGGCAAGCCCATGATCCAGCACGTCTACGAACGGGCCAAGGC
>DASWIU010000142.1:0-4991 GCA_036397515.1 Desulfurivibrionaceae bacterium
GCAGCCAAAATCCCATTGGCCCGCAGCCGAGCACCGGAGAGGCTGCCGAAAAAGGGCTTTGCACTGTTTGAGGCGTAGCCGAGTTTGCAAAGCCCCGGCAGCATCGAGGAGCACAGGGTATCCCGCCTTCGGCGGGACAAGGGACACAGGGGGCCCTTTCTTTGGTTCGTTTCTTTGGGCAAGCAAAGAAATGAACAGAAAGATGAAGCATATTCCTTTGGCTGCTGAGATTGCTTGGTAATCAGAAAAGGGGAAAGCATGAGCCACTTCATTTTTAATTTTGTATCTTAAAGAGAGAACCGTGATGCTCGAACTGTTCCTGCACCTTCTCCTGCTTTTCGGCCTTTCCCCCCTGTTGCCCGGGGTGATCGGTAAAACCAAGGCCCTTTTTGCCGGGCGGACCGGCCCCCCGTTTCTGCAATCCTATTACGATCTCTGGAAACTGTTCGGCAAGGGGCTGGTCATCAGCCGCACCACCACCTGGGTTTTCCGGGCCGGACCGGTGCTCTCTCTTGCCGTGCCGGTGCTGGCCGCGCTCCTGGTCCCCTTTGGCGCCATCGGCGCGCCGCTTTCCTTTACCGGCGACCTGATCTTTTTTGTCTATCTCTTCGGGCTGTCCCGCTTTTTCACGGCCGCGGCCGCCCTGGACACCGGCTCCTCCTTTGAGGGCATGGGCGCGGCCCGCGAGGTCACCTTTTCCTGCCTGGCCGAACCGACGGTGTTCTTCTGTTTCATCGTTTTGGCCCGGCTTTCCGGCTCCCTCTCCCTCGATACCATGTTCGGCCAAGCCCTGAATGCGGGTTGGCAGAGCGCGGGGCCTTCCCTGATCCTGGTTCTGGCCTGCCTCTTTGTCGTGGTCCTGGTGGAAAATTGCCGCATCCCCTTCGACGACCCCAATACCCATCTGGAGCTGACCATGATCCACGAGGTGATGGTCCTCGACCACAGCGGCCCTGATTTCGGCATGATTCTCTACGGCGCCGCCATGAAGCTCTTTGTCCTGGGGGCGCTGGTC
This sequence comes from Desulfurivibrionaceae bacterium, assembly GCA_036397515.1. GTDB lineage: Bacteria > Desulfobacterota > Desulfobulbia > Desulfobulbales > Desulfurivibrionaceae > Thiovibrio. The sequence continues at coordinate 1,016 of DASWIU010000142.1, forward strand.
GTCCGCCTCGTCTTTCCAGGGGCAACCGGGAATGTGCTGCTCGATACCCTGCTCTTTTGCGGCGGGATGCTGCTTCTGGCCGTGGTCATCGGGGTGGTTGAATCCACCATGGCGCGGCTGCGGCTGCTGCGGGTGCCCCAACTGCTGGTCGGCACCATGCTGCTTTCTTTTTTCTCGCTGATCCTGCTTTTGAGGTAAGGAATGGACAACTACAATCCGGCCAATCTGCTGCTGCTGCTGGTCATCCTGTTCAACTTTTTTCTTCTGGGGAGCAGCCGTCTGGGCGCCTGCATCCGGACCGTGGCCATCCAGGGCGGCATTCTCTCGCTGCTGCCCCTGTTTCTTCACGGGTTTACGGGCCATGCCCTGATTCTGGCCGGCGGGGCTTTTCTGCTCAAGGGGCTTGCCATTCCCTTTCTGCTGTTAAGGGCCATCCGCCAGGTGCATATCAAGAGAGAAATGGAGCCGTTGCTCGGCTATGTCCCGACCCTGCTCCTCGGCACCCTGGCCACGGCCGGCGCCTTTATCTTCAGCGACCGACTGCCGCTCATCGAGGCGCACCGGGGCTCGCTCTTCATCCCGGTCGGCCTGGCCACCCTGGCCACCGGTTTTCTCATGCTCATCACCCGGCGCAAGGCCATTACCCAGGCCCTCGGCTATCTGATTTTTGAAAACGGGGTCTTCATCTTCGGCATGCTCCTGGCCGAGGCCATGCCCCTCATGGTGGAGGCCGGGGTGCTCCTCGATCTGTTGGTCGCGGTGTTTGTCATGGGGATTGTCATGCATCAGATCAACCGGGAATTTTCCACCATGAACACCGGCCAGCTTTCTTCCTTGAGGGAATAACATGATCGCCGCACTGCTCCTCCTGCCTCTCTTCGGCGGCCTTGCCGCCTTCTTGCTCCCTTCGGACCGCTTGCGACCGCTATTGCTGCCGGTCTGCGGCCTGGCGCATCTGATCTTGACCTTCTTCGTCATTCAGGACGGGCAGGCTGTGTCGCTGCCCCTGGCCGGGAATTGGATCGCTGTCGATCCCTTCAGCCGCCTGATCCTGCTCATCGTCAGCCTGCTTTTCTGCGGCTGTTCGGTGTATGCCTTGGGCTACCTGCGCTACCGGATCGCCTGGGGGAACCGGATCTTCGTCGGGTGCCTGCTTCTGTTTCTTTCCGCCATGAGTCTGGCGGCGGTGGCCCGGCATCTCGGCCTCCTCTGGGTGGCGGTGGAAGCGACCACCGTGGCCAGCGCCCCGCTGATCTATTACAACCGCAACCGCCTTTCCATCGAGGCGACCTGGAAATACCTGATTCTTTGTTCCGTCGGCATTGCCCTGGCCATGCTCGGCATCCTTTTTGTCGCCTACGCCGCCCTGGCCGGAGGCGCGCAGGTCAGCCTGCAGTTCGACGATATCCTGCACGGCGCGGCAAACTACTCCCGGCCATGGCTCCGGGCCGGTTTTGTTTTTCTGCTCGTCGGCTTCGGCACCAAGGCCGGTTTTGCCCCCCTGCACACCTGGAAACCGGATGCCTACGGCGAGGCGCCCGGCCTGGTCGGCGCGCTCCTGGCCGGGGGGCTCACCAGCGTGGCCTTTCTTGCCTTGCTGCGCACCCTGCAGATCATGGATGCCGCAGGCGACGGGGCCATGGCCCGCGAGGCCTTCCTGGCCATGGGCCTTATCTCCCTCGGCTTTGCCGCGGTGTTTGTCATAAGGCAGCCGGATTTCAAGCGGCTGCTCGCCTATTCCAGTGTCGAGCACATGGGGATTCTCGCCATCGGCGTTGCCATCGGCGGGGTGGCCACCTTCGGGGCCATGCTCCATCTGATGAACAATGCCCTGACCAAGGGGGTGCTCTTTCTGGCCGCGGGCAACATCCACCGTCGGTTCGCCAGCAAGCGGGTGGGCGAGGTTCAGGGCGCCATCACCCTGGTGCCGGTTTCCGCCAGCCTTTTTCTCCTCGGCTTTCTGGCCATTACCGGCTCGCCGCCCTTTGCCCCGTTTATCAGCGAGTTCACCATCCTCCGGGGCATCTTCACCGGCGGCCATTATCTGACCGGCGGTCTGTTCCTGTTCTTTCTGGCCGTCATCTTCATCGGCATGGGCAGCACGGTGCTCTCGGTGGTTTTCGGCACGCCTCTGGAGCGGAAGGGAGACACCAACTACCGGGAGACCATCATGACCACCGGGACCCCGCTGATCCTGCTCCTCATCATTCTTTTTCTGGGGCTCTCCCTGCCCGAGCCGGCCAGGAAACTTTTTGCCGAAGCGGCCGCCCTGCTGGAGGTGAAGCCATGAAGGATCTGAACCCGCAACTGTTGAAAAACGGCGAGGCCGTCTCCCTGGAGTCGGTGGTGACCCTTGATTTTGCCGATTTCAGCGATTGCCTGCTGGCGGAGGTCCGCAAACAGGGCAGGGTGGCGGCCTGTTTTGGAGTGCCCGTAGAAGGGGGAGGGGAGCTGGAGCTTTTCGCCCTGGTTGCCCGGGATCGCAACGCCTGTGTCGCCGTGTACCGGACCCGCATCGCCGAGCGGTTTCCCTCCCTGACCCCCAACTGCCCGCAGATGCATCTTTTTGAACGGGAGATTGCCGAGCAGTACGGGGTGGTGCCGGAAGGGCATCCCTGGCTCAAACCGCTCCGCTTTCACAAGAGTTGGCGGACTGGGCACGATGCCTGGAATCGTCCGGCGGATCAGCACCCCCGCAGCGGCGAGATGGAATTTTACCGGGTGGACGGCGAAGGGGTGCACGAGGTGGCGGTGGGCCCGGTCCATGCCGGGGTCATCGAGCCGGGCCATTTCCGTTTCCAGTGCTACGGCGAGAAGGTGATGCATCTTGAGATCTCGCTCGGCTACCAGCACCGGGATATCGAACGGATGGTGCTGAACGGCCCCCATCCGTCCACCATGTCCCAGATGGAAACCATTGCCGGCGATACGACCATCGGCCATGGGTTGGCCCACTGCCAGGTGCTTGAGGCCTTAAGCGGTTGCGAGGTTCCGGCCAGGGCCCAGTCCATCCGTGCCGTGGCCCTGGAGCTGGAGCGGCTGGCCAACCATGTGGGGGACATCGGCGCCTTGGCCGGCGATGTCGGTTTTTTGCCCACCTCCGCTTATTGCGGCCGGTTGCGCGGCGACTACCTCAACCTGACCGCCGCCCTGTGCGGCAGCCGTTTCGGCCGGGGAGTGGTGCGGCCGGGCGGGGTGCTCTTTGATCTCGAACCAGCCCTGGCCGGAGAAATGCTGGCCCGGCTCAAGGGTATCGAAGGCAATACCCTGGGCGCCCTGGAACTCTTTTTTGATGCGCCCTCGGTATTGAGCCGTTTTGAAGGGCGAGGCCGCCTCTCCCGCTCGGTGGCCGAGGATCTCGGCTTGGTCGGGGTCGCGGCCAAGGCCTGCGGCGTGCCCCGCGACAGCCGTTTTTTCCATCCGACCGGGGTCTACCGCCAGCTCTTCGATGACCTGATCACCGAGGAGGCCGGCGATGCCATGGCCCGCGCCCGCATGCGCAGCCGGGAGATCAGCGTCTCCATCGAGCTGCTCCGGCGGATCATGGATACTCTGCCGGCAGGCCCCATCCGGGCACCGGTCGGACCGCTTAAGGGCAATGCCCTGGCAATCGGCATGGTGGAAGGCTGGCGGGGCGAGGTGGTCCACGTTGGCCTCACCGACCACGATGGCCGCCTGCGGCGCTACAAGGTGGTTGACCCCTCCTTCCATAACTGGAGCGGCTTGGCCATGGCGATGCGCGATGAGCAGATTTCCGATTTCCCCCTGTGCAACAAGAGTTTTAATTTGTCGTACTGCGGGTTTGATTTGTAACGGTTCGACGGCGGTGCTTTTCACCTCCCCCTTTGACAAAGGGGGATTGAGCAACCGTGTTTCAAGTCAAGCGAAATTGGGACTCCACGGCTCATTGTTTTTCAACATAGAATTCATGATGGTTAACAACTTTCTCATGCAAGCAACGATAACGACTTTGGGC
>DASWIU010000143.1:0-13237 GCA_036397515.1 Desulfurivibrionaceae bacterium
TCCTAAAAATATTTATCTCTGGAACAGACTACAGGTGCCCCTTGGGAGTAGCCAGCCATATGCCAAGCAAGCAGCCCACGACAACGCCCAAACGACTCAGCGCCAGCTTGGAAGACTACCTGGAAACCATCTTCCACATCATCGCCGAAAAACAGGTGGCCCGGGCCAAGGAGATCGCCAGCACCCTCAAGGTCAGCCGCTCCTCGGTGACCGAGGCCTTCCGCTCCCTGGCCCAGAAGGGGTTGATCAACTATGCCCCCTACGAGGTGATCACCCTCACCCCGGCCGGGCAGGAAATGGCCAAGGATGTTATCCTCCGCCATCGGGCGCTCAAGGATTTCTTTATCAAGGTTCTGGTTGTAGATGAAAAAATTGCGGAGGAAGGGGCTTGCAAGATTGAACATGCCGCGCCCAAGGAGATCATCGAACGGCTGACCCAGTTTGTCAGTTTTATCGAACGATGTCCCCGGGGCGGCAGCGATCTGATTTCAGGATTCAGCAAGTACTGCCAAACCGGAAAAACCGACAAGAAATGCAAGGAATGTATTGCCCACTGCCTCGAAAAATAGCAATATGGCAGGCGGGATTACCAAGACGCAACACTCAGGAGACACAGAGGCACATGGACGGCATATATTCTGAAGGCTGGTTTACGCACCCCAATCATGGACTTATCCGGGTTTTCAACAAAGGCGGGGAGTGGGTCTACCAGTGTTATTCCCAGAACGGCCAGAAAGCGCTCTCAAAGGAGCGCCCTCTGGACAGTTGGACCTGGGCCTTGAGCGATGCCACGCTCAAGGATTTCGGTCCAGGCTGAGTAAGCAATCATCGGGGCAACCGCATCCGCGGCACGCAGAGCACAGCGCTTGCCCCGCCAACAATCATTTGTCAGACTGAATCGACCGACAACCTAAGAAAGTTTTCCCAAGGCCGCTGCCAGCCGCTTCATTCCTTCCTCAATGGTCCCCATGGCCGTGGCAAAGGAGAAGCGGATAAAGGCATCCGCCCCGAAAGCCGCCCCCGGCACCGTGGCCAGTAAGGCCTCGTCCAGCAGATAATCCGCCAGATCAACCGAGTTCGCCATCACCTTCCCCTGAAAAGTCCGGCCATAATAGGCGGAAACATTGGGGAACACGTAGAAAGCACCCTTGGGCCGCACGCAGGTCACACCGGGGATATTGCCCAGGGCAGCCATGATGAAGTCAAGCCGGGGCACAAAGGCGTCCCGCATCATGATCGGGAAATCCTGGGGCCCGCTCACCGCGGCCAGCGCCGCCTTCTGGGAGATGGAGCACGGGTTGGAGGTGCTCTGGCTCTGGATCTTGTTCATGGCCGCGATAATCTGCTTGGGCCCGGCAGTATAGCCGATGCGCCAGCCGGTCATGGCAAAGGACTTGGACACGCCGTTGAGCACCAGGGTCTGGGCCGCGAGCCGCTTGTCCACGTCCAGGATATGCGGCAGCTTGCCGTCGCCGTAGACGATGGTGTCGTAGATATCGTCGGAGATGATCAGCCAGTTATTGGCCAGGGCCATTTTCGCTACGGCCTCAAGGGCCAGGGCGGAAAACACGGCGCCGGTGGGGTTGGAAGGGCTGTTGAGGATAATGGCCTTGGTCTTCGGGGTGGCGTAGCGGGTGAGCAGTTCCTCGCTCAAGTCGAAATCGTTGGCCTCGGAGAGCGGCACCTCCACCGGGGTGGCGCCTGCCAACAGGACGATGGGCGGGTAGGAGACCCAATACGGGGTCGGGATCAGCACCTCATCGCCGGGGCCGAACAGGGCCTGGGCCATGTTGTAGAGCCCGTGCTTGCCGCCGCAGCAGACCTGAATCTGATCGGGCTCATAGCTCCAGCCCTTGTCCTGGGCCAGGCGGTGGGTGATTGCTTCCCGCAGCTCCGGGATACCCGGCACCGCCGTGTAGCGGGTGAACCCTTCGTCGATGGCTTTTTTCCCGGCCTCGCGCACATGGAGCGGGGTGTCGAAATCCGGCTCCCCCACGCTGAAGTTGAGAATGTCAGCGCCCGCCGCCTTCAGGGCCTTGGCCTTGGCGTTCACGGCAAGGGTGGGCGAAGGCTTGATCTGCTTGACTCGTTGTGCAAGAGTAATTTCCGCTTCCATTTTCTTTCCTTATAATGGCGTTTGCAAAGAAAAGCTCCGGCAGTCACCGCCACGAAGCCAACACAATCTATCTAGTATAAAACACTCTTCAAGGTCAAACCCTTGGCAGGCGCGGTTGCCCCGGCCAGACTCCGATCCCGGGCAGCCAGGATTCCCTGGAAATCAAGGGGCGTCAACCGGCCGCGGCCCACGGCAAACAGGGTGCCGACGATATTGCGCACCATATGCCGCAGAAAGCCATCCCCGGCGATGGTCAGTCGATATATGGCCGAGTCTTTTCCCTCTGCTGCGGCAAGGTCGGCGGCAAAGATGGTCCGCACCGCGCCCCTGCCCCCGGAGATGGACAGATCGCGGGAGCCGATTGCCTCAAAACTGCTGAAATCATGGGTCCCGACCAGCATCGGCAGGCAGAGCCGCACCGCAGGGCAATCAAAAGCCCCATGCACCTGAACGGCGTACAGCCGCGAGCAAGGCGGCATGATCTCCGTGGTCATGAAAGTGTACACATACACCTTGCCCGTGGCGTTATAGCGCGCATGAAAATCGTTGGCAACCTTTTCCGCTGCCAGCACCCGGATAGCCTCGGGCAGCATGCTGTTCAACCCCTTCACCAGGCCGAGAAGGGGGATGGCCGAATCGGTGTGAAAATTGGCCGCCATCCCCTCGGCATGGACCCCGGCATCGGTGCGGCCGGCCCCGCGCAGTGTGACCGGCGCCTGGGTCAGGCGGGCAAGGGCCTCTTCCACGATCTGCTGAATGCTGGGCTGGCCCAACTGCCTCTGCCAACCGGCGTAGTCGGTACCGTCATAGGCCAGAACAAGCTTGATGTTGCGCACGGATCTTTACGGGAAAAGGGGCACAATTCGGAGCCCGGTATTCTCCGGAAAACCGCACATGAGATTCATGTTCTGCACGGCTTGCCCGGAAGCGCCCTTAACCACATTGTCTATAACGGAAATAATGACAACCCGGCCGGTGCGCGGATCGAACTTGGCGCCGATATCGCAGTAATTGCTGCCCCGGACATACTGGGTTGCCGGATACTGCCCGGCCTGACAGACCCGGACAAACTCCTCCTCCCGATAAAAATCCTGATAGAGTTCGGTCAAACCAGGGAGCGGCTTGGCCGCTTGGGCGTAAATCGTGCTGAGAATGCCCCGGGACATCGGCACCAGATGGGGGGTGAAAGAGACCGTCACCGGCTGGCCGCACAACCCGCCCAGCTCCTGCTCGATCTCCGGGGTATGCCGATGCTCGCCCACCTTGTACGCCTTAAAGCCGTCGGCCACCTCGCAGTAGAGCGCGCCTACCTGCGCCGCCCGCCCTGCCCCGGAGGTTCCTGATTTGGAATCGATGATAATGGTTTTAGGATCAACCAGCCCACCCTTGAGCAACGGCGCCAGCCCCAGGATAACGCTGGTCGGGTAGCAGCCGGGATTGGCAACCAGCTGCGCCTTGCAAATCGCCGCCCGATGCAGCTCGGGCAGGCCGTACACCGCCGTGGCCAGCAGATCCTTGGCGCTGTGCGCCTGATACCACTGCTCATAGACCAGGGCGTCGTGGATCCGGAAGTCGGCGGACAGATCGACGACCTTCTTGCCCGCGGCCACCAGCTGCGGCACGATATCCATCGCCGTCTGGTGGGGCACCGCGGTAAAGAAAAAATCAGCCCGATCGACAAGCGCCTCGACCGGGAGATCTTCGCAGAGGATGTCCGCCCGCCCCTGCAGGCTGGGGAAAACCTGGGAAAGCGGTTTCCCCGCATATTGCCGGGAGGTCGCCACCGTCAACTCCACCTCGGGATGATTGCACAGGATCCGGGCCAGTTCCGCCCCGGTGTAGCCGGAAGCTCCGACAATGCCGATTCGTATCATCTTTTTCTCCACTCAGCTTGCAGCCCCAAGGCTGCCTGAAACAGGCCAAAAAAAATCAGGGGAAGAGCGATACGCGCCTTCCCCTGATGAGATACACAATTGGTGTCCGTGATATTGACAAGGCAATACCAGGCAACGATTAACGCTTGGAGAACTGGAACCTTGCCCGGGCGCCCTTCTGACCATATTTTTTCCGTTCTTTCACGCGCTGGTCACGGGTGAGAAAACCCGCTTTTTTCAAGGCGCCGCGGTGCTCGGGATCAACCACCAGCAGTGCCCGGGAAATCCCGTGCCGCAAGGCCTCGGTCTGGGCGATCTTGCCGCCGCCGGTCAAGGTGGCGAGGATATCGAACTTTGCCGCGGTGTCGGTCAAGGCCAACGGCTTGGAAATCTTCTGCAGGTAGTCAAATCCGCCGCCGAAATAATCGGGCACGCTCATCTTGTTGACCTGGATGTTGCCGGAACCCGGCCTCAACCACACCCTGGCAATAGCGGTCTTTCTTTTTCCGGTCGCGTAAAAACTATTGTCTGCCATGTTCAAGCTCCATTATCCTGTTTTAAAAGGGCAGGATTTTATAATTGTTGCAATCGCAAAAAGCCGCGATTACAACGGTTGGGACAGTATAACCTTTTAATTTGTGTTGAGGACCTGTTGACTGCTTCCCCTCTCCACGAGCCTCTTATAATTCCAGAGACTCAGGCTGCTGGGCGGCATGGGGATGCTCCGTTCCGGCATATACCTTTAATTTCTTCAGTTGATTCCGACCCAGGGTGTTCTTGGGCAACATGCCGCGAACAGCCTTGCGCAACAGCTCTTCCGGTTTTTGCTCCATAAGCACCTTGGCGGTCTTTTCCTTCAAGCCGCCCATAAAGCCGGTGTGATGACGATACATCTTGTCATCCCATTTCTTGCCGGTCAGACGAACCTTGTCCGCATTGACCACAATGACAAAGTCACCGACGTCAAGAAAGGTGCAGTAATTGGCCTTGTGCTTGCCGCGCAGACGCGTGGCAATCTCGGAAGCCAAACGGCCAAGCACCTTATCCTGCGCATCAACGATCAACCACTTGCGCTCAATATCTTTGACCGGGGTCAAATATGTCTTCATGTTAAAGCCCTCGCAAAACTCAATAAAGAATATATCTATATAAGTCAAAATGGCCCGCTCTGCCATGAAAAAATGCAGACGGGCTGTCGATTAATGCAAATAGTCGAGACGATGACTTAAACGGCAAACTAAATATGGAGCGGGAAACGAGATTCGAACTCGCGACTTCAACCTTGGCAAGGTTGCACTCTACCACTGAGTTATTCCCGCTCACTTTTAGTGTGTGAAAAACGCCAGATGTATAACAATGCGGGAAGTGGTTGTCAACAAAAAACCGGGACGCCCGGGATATTTTTATCCCTCGGACCGCCTTGCCCCCTTAGCGGCAAAACAGTCTATAATATTTTGTTATTACAATCTTTTCTCCGGGAGAGATGGGGATTCCTATTGCCTGAAGCCGCTGCATCTTGGTATAAACAATCATCCTTGTTGTTTACCCCTATATTCTTTATCGATAATACTGGCTTACGCGCAAGCAGCCGGACAATTGCAGGAGCAGCCCATGGCAGCACAGAGAGCCCGCCAAAGCGAAGTGAAACGCAAAACCAAGGAAACCGACATCGCCCTCTCTTTCGCCCTTGACGGCACAGGCAAGGTCCAGTGCGCCTCGGGCGTGCCCTTTATGGATCACATGCTCACCCTCTTTGCCGTGCATGGTTTTTTTGATCTTGCCGTCCGCGCCTCGGGAGACACGGAGGTTGACGCGCATCACACGGTCGAGGATCTGGGGATCTGCCTGGGCCAGGCCCTGAAAAAAGCCTTACAAGATTTTGGCGGCATCCGGCGTTACGGCTTCAGCGCCCTGCCCATGGATGAGGCCCTGGTCCGGGTGACCCTGGATTGCTCCAACCGGCCGTATCTCCATTACGGCGTTCCCTTTCTTGAGCAAAAGGTCGGCGACTTCGACACCCAGCTGGCCAAGGAGTTTCTCCGCGCCTTTGTCCTGCACGGCGGCCTGACCCTGCATGTGGAAATGGCCCACGGCGAAAACACCCACCATATTCTCGAAGCAATCTTCAAGGCCTTGGGCCGTGCCCTTGACCAGGCAACGACTCTGGACCCCCGCGCCCAGGGCCCCGTCTCTTCCAAAGGATCCTTATAATTTTTTCACACTGGAGAAACCACCGTGACCCTCTGCAAACCGTATACCGTTGTTCTTGCAAGCCTGGCCGTGCTCACCCTGCTTTCCGGCTGCGCCCGCACAACCACCGCCCAGATTCAGCCCGAGGACTTGCTCCCGATCAAAACAATCATCGTGCTCCCGGTGGAAACCGTCATGGATGGCCAAAACAGCCGTTCGCCCAAAGAGACCCAACAGCTGGAAAAAGGACAGAAACTGGCGGACACCATGCTGGCGGAATACTTTGCCGGCCGGGAAGATATCGACCTTCTCACCCCGGGACAGCGTGATGCCCTTGACAAAGACATGAATCGCTGCCGGACAACCGCGGCGGTCACCATCTGCCGGACCAAGCGGGCTGACGCCATCCTCCTCTTCACCCTGCAGCGCTTTACCGAACGGGAAGGGAACGAGTATTCCATTGTCAGTCCGGCCTCTGTCGCCTTTGATTACAAACTCATCCACGCGGAAACAGGCCAAGCCATCTGTTCGGGGGTTTTCAGCGAAACCCAGCAACCCCTGCTTGACGACATGTTCCAGTTCTTCAAAAAAGCGAAGCGGGGCGTGAAGTGGCTCAGCGCCGAAGAGCTTGCCCGCGCAGGCTTCCAGCAAAAAATTGCCGACTGCCCCTATCTGAAAAAATAACCCCAGCCGTGTTCGCCATCCCCAAGCAATTCAATCACCTGGTCGGCCGGGCCATGCATCTCTACCGGATGCTGGCCGATGGCGACCGGGTGATGATCGCGGTGTCCGGAGGCATCGACAGCCTGGTGCTCGCTTGGCTTCTCAAGGAATGGCGCCGCAAGGCCCCTATCCGCTATGAGCTGCTGGCGGTGCATCTCGACATGGGGTTTTCCGGCACAGAATACGATCTGGTCCGGGAACAACTCTGCCGCATGGACCTGCCCATGCTCATGGAACGGACCGACTTCGGCCACCGGGCGCTCACCGCCGAAAACGGCAAGAGCGGCTGCTATCATTGCGCCCGCCAGCGCCGCAACCGGCTTTTCTCCCTGGCCGAAGAACACCACTGCAACAAACTCGCCTTCGGCCATCACCAGGAAGATATCATCGAGACCTTTTTCCTCAACCTGTTCTACGGGGGCAATCTCAGCGCCATGGCGCCAAGGCAGGAGCTCTTCGGCGGCAAGCTGACCCTGATCCGCCCCCTGGCCATGGTGGAAAAAAAACGGATCATCGAGCTGGGCCAAAGCCTGGGCATTACCCCGGTGGCCAACCCCTGCCCTCTTGCCGCGGACTCCCGCAGGGAAAAGATCCGGGCCTGGCTCACCCCCATGTACGACGAGGACCCCGCCCTCAAGGCCACCATCTTCGCCAGCCTCGGCAATGTGAGAACCGATTACCTGCTTACGCCGTTGCCGACCCCGGCTCCTATTTCTCCCGTCACCAGATAAACATCCCCGCACGCCCGCGACTCTCTCTCCGCCTCCAGACATGAGTCAGGCTGCGATAGCCGCCTTCTCGTACTTCCCGTCCCCATGATTTTCCACGCCGAATATGCCCTTGACATTCACCTAACAGTCAAATACCATTATGGTGCTTGTAAAGGTTAGGGAGAGCGTCTTCCTGCCTCAGCCGAGCAACCATGCGGGGTGCATGGTGTATTATTCATTATGTTTTTCGGAGGAAACCCATGCTGAAAATTCTTCTTTCAACGCTGTGCGGATGTTTGTGTTGGGCTGCCATCGCTTTTGCCGCCGTGGATATCAACAAAGCCACGACGCAGGAACTCACCGGCTTGCAAGGCATCGGCCCGGCCAAGGCGCAAGCCATTGTCGAGTACCGGCAGAAAAACGGCCAATTCAAATCAACAAAAGATCTGACCAAGGTCAAAGGAATCGGCCTCAAAATCGTGGAAAAATTGGGCGACGGGATCACGGTTACCAAGTAACAACCACCAGCACGCCATGCACCCCGGCACGTAAAAAGGGGATAAGGAAAACAGCCCTTATCCCCTACGATTTTTTTACCAGCCCTTCCGCTGCCGAAAGCGACGAACCGCCCCGCGGCATGCCCTACTTGTTGAGCAGGCGGGCCATCTCCTTGGCAAAGTAGGTGATGATGATATCCGCCCCTGCCCGCCGGATGCCGAGCAGGCTCTCATACATGACCTTTTCCCCGTCGATCCAGCCATTGGCCGCGGCAGCCTTGATCATGGCGTACTCGCCGCTCACATGGTAGGCGGCGATGGGCAGGTCGAACTCGTCCCGCAACCGGCTGATCACGTCCAGGTAAGCCATGGCCGGCTTGACCATCAGGATGTCCGCGCCCTCTTCCACATCCAGGGTCGCCTCCCGCAACGCCTCCCGCACGTTTGCCGGGTCCATCTGGTAAGACTTGCGATCGCCGTGCTGGGGCGCACATGCCGCTGCGTCCCGGAAAGGCCCGTAAAACGCGGAGGCGTATTTCACGGCATAGGACATGATCGGCACCATGTGGAAATTGTTCTCGTCCAGAATGCCCCGGATCTCGGCAACCCGGCCATCCATCATGTCCGAGGGCGCCACCATGTCGGCCCCGGCCTGGGCATGGGAAAGCGCGGTCCTGGCAAGCACCTCCAGGGTTGAGTCGTTATCCACCACCTCGTCGATGAGTATCCCGCAATGGCCATGGCTGGTGTACTCACACAGGCAGACATCGGTACAGACCGTGAGTTTCGGCGCCGTGTTTTTCAGTTCCTTAATGGCCCGCTGGATAATGCCGTCCTTGGCATGCGCGCCCGAGCCTTTCGAATCCTTCTTGTCGGGCAGGCCGAAGAGGATGACCGAGTTTACCCCCAGCCCCATGCACTCCTTGGCCTCCTTGGCCAACTGGTCCACGGAGATCCGGAACACCCCGGGCATGGACGGCACCTCTTCCCGAACGCCCTTGCCGGGCATGACAAAAAGCGGATAAACAAGATGGGCCGGAGAAATGCTGGTCTCCCGGATAAGCGCCCGAAAGGTTTCGTTCTGCCTGAGCCTGCGGGCCCGGTATTCAGGAAAAATCATGATCCACTGTCTCCTTTTCTACGCCGGGGAAGCCTTCCGCCGGCTTTTTTTCAACTTTGCAATGAGTACCTTGTAACTTTTTAATCGATATCAAATTAATTTCCTCCCCCCTGGCGGGGGAGGATTAGGGAGAGGGGGGGAAGTTGCCATTATCCCGGCAGATTGCAGCGACCCCCACCCCCAACCCCTCCCGCTGGGGGAGGGGAGTTTTTCAGAAATATTAAGAGTTACAAGGTACTAGGCAATCAACGAGGAGAACCAAATATCCCTCAAAAGCCGTAAATATTCAGCAGTGCCGCAGATGCGCGTGTCAATCGTCGGCAGAGGTGCCGACAAAGAGGCCTGTCCGCCATACCAGGCCGATGACAAAGCAGAAATGGTGCGGCCGGATATTTACTCAATCTTAAAGGTTTCTCCCACCAGGGTATTGATATACCGCTCCGGCATATCGACCCCCTCCTTGGGCACAACGACCTGCGCAACCCCTTTTTTCTGTCCCATGAGCCGCAGACCGTACTCCATGGCCTGGAGAATTCGGGCGCACGCAGACTGGATGGTCTCCAGGTTCCGCGGCTCCCTGGACAGCAATCGGTCAACCGCCTCTTCGCTGAAAATAACCTTGAGCCCGCATTTTTCGCTGATCTCCGCCTCGGAGCCGTGGATGGCCTGAACCAGCCGGATGAAGGTGTCGCACACCTCGCGGGGATCCATATCCTGGTCCTGACTCTCCTTGGCCATGAGCTGTAGGCGCGTCGGGGTGGTGAGCACCTGATGGTCTTCGAGATAGCTCCCCATCCGTTTCAGGATAAAACCGATCAACCGCTCGTACTCCGCGGTCTGCAACGCCTCAAAACGAGCCCGGTGCTCCGCCTGCACCCCACCATCCGCCAACAGCCTTTCGAGCACCACGGCAGGGAAATGCACCATCTCCACATCCACCACCAGATGGCGGATGCCGGTGGAAGGCAGTTTTTTCTCATAGTGGAGCAGAATCTTTTCCATGACACTGACCAGACCGCGGGCTCCGGTTCGCTCCTGCCTGGCCAGCTTGGCGATCTCCCGCAACGCCGCGTCTTCAAACTGGAGATTGACGCCGTACACCCGAAAATCCTGTTTCTTGGCAACCACGATGGAGCTGTTGGGATTGGCCAGGATCTCGTAAAAATCATCTTCACTCAGCTCATCAAGCACGGCGATGACCGGCAGACGCCCGACAAACTCGCTCTCAAAGCCAAACTCGACAAGATCCTCCGCCTTGACCTGCTTGAGAAAACGCCCGCCGGTTTTCACCGAGGTCACGGAGCTCTCAAAGCCCATGGATTGCTGCTGGACCCGCTTCTTGATGATATCTTCAAGCCCGGCAAAGGCACCGCTCATGATGAAAAGGATGTTGCGGGTATTGACCAGCCGCCGCTCCCTCTTGCCCGTTGCCCGATACTGTTCGATGGCTTCGATCTGCGAGACCGGATCGTGGGCGACCTTCAGCTCGACCTCGGTTTCCTCCATGGGCTTGAGCAGGGCGCGCTGCACCCCGGTCCGGGAAACCTCGGCCCCGACCCGGAAGGGACTGGCGGCAATCTTGTCGATCTCATCGAGGTAGATGATGCCGTACTGGGCCCGCTCGATATCCCCGTCCGCCTCCCGGACCAGATCGCGGACCATATCCTCCACATCCCCGCCCACATAGCCTGTCTCACTGAATTTGGTGGCATCGCCCTTGATGAAGGGCACCCCCAGATGGCGGGCGATGAGCTTGATGAGGAAGGTCTTGCCGACCCCGGTCGGCCCCATCAGCAGAACATTGCTCTTGATCTGCCCCAGGCTGCGCCTGGCCTTGCGGGGATTGGCCAGGGCGTAGCTGATCCGGTTGAAATGGGTGCAGATCTTGGTGGCGAGGATGGCCTTGGCCTCGTCCTGCTTGACCACATACTCGTCGAGATAGGCAATGAGCTCTTCCGGATTGGTGTCGAAATGAAAACGGGCCGCGCCGCCTCCACCCGGCTTTCCCGCCCCGCTCTCCTCGCTCTGGGCCATGGGCAGCAGGCCGCTGGAGATAATCTTCACCTTCTGCCCGTATTTCTTGGTGAGATACTCCCCTATTTCCTTTTCCAGCGCCTTCTGGTCGGGAAGGCTGGTCTCGTGTTCGCTCATGGCATCCTCGCAAATCGCAAAAGGTTCGGCTCGTCGTGACGGCGTCGCAAAAACTAAAGAAATGCAACGCAAAGTCGCGGAGACGCGAAGACAACAGGTTGCGGTAAATCGCTTAAAACGATGCGCCGTTGCGCCTCTGCGTTAAAGAACGTGTTTTCACGACGCTCTCATTCTTCGTCCAGGGAGAGGGATTTCATCTTCCTGTGTAAATGACTGCGCTCCAGGCCTATTTGTTCCGCGGTTTGGGAAATATTCCCGTCATTGCCGGCAAGACGGACCTTGAGAAAATCCCGCTCAAAAATCTTCTTGGCCTCTTTATAGTTCAAGGAGTGGTACAGCGCCTCCAAACCGGCAGCCGATGGCACGCCTGCTCCCGGAACAATACCGAGCAGCTGTCCGACCATGACCTCATCAACCGTTTCCGCCGGGCACATGATCATGACCCGCTCGACAAAGTTGCGCAGTTCGCGGACATTGCCCGGCCAACCGTGCTGCATCATGGCCTGGAGAGCCCCCGGGCTGAAGACCTTTTCCCCCAACCCCTTTCTCGCGTTGTCCGTCACAAAATCAGCGACCAGCAGCGGGATATCCTCCCGTCGCTCCCGGAGCGGCGGCACCGGGATGGGCACCACGTTGAGCCGGTAATAGAGATCCGCCCGGAAGGTGCCGTTTTCGATCTCCTGCTCCAGATCCTTGTTGGTGGCGGCGAGCACCCGAACCTCGACCTGGATGGTTTTCGAGCCGCCCACCCGCTCAAATTTCTGTTCCTGCAGGATGCGCAGCACCTTGGCCTGGGTTTTGAGGCTCATGTCGCCGATTTCGTCCAGAAAAAGGGTGCCGCCATCGGCCAGATCGAACTTCCCCCGCCGGCTGGCCGTGGCGCCGGTGAACGAGCCCTTTTCATGGCCGAACAGCTCGGACTCGATCAGCTCTTCCGGGATGGCGGCGCAGTTCAGCTCAATCATCGGTTTGGCCGCATTTTTTGACAGCCGGTGGATACTCTGGGCCACCAGCTCCTTGCCGGTGCCATGCTCCCCCCGGATCAAAACCCAGGCCTCGGTGGGCGCCACCCGCTCCACCAGCCGCCTGAGTTCCACCATGGCCGGGGAGGTGCCGGTGAGCTGACTGGCGCGCTGCGTCTTCTGGCGCAGGATCAGATTCTCTTTTTTGAGTCGGGCAAGATCCAGGGCATTGTTGATCGAAAGAATGATCTTGTCATAGGAGGGCGGTTTTTCGATAAAATCATAGGCCCCCGTCTTGGTGGCCTGCACCGCGGTTTCAATGGTGCCGTGGCCGGAGATCATGATCACCGGCAAATCGGCCTGGGATTCCTTGATTCTCTTCAGCACCTCCAGGCCGTCCAGCCCCGGCATCCAGATGTCGAGCAGAACCAGGTCAACCTGCTCCTCCTCCAGCAGGGAAAGCCCCTGCTGCCCATCCTCGGCGGAAAGCGACCGAAACCCCTCGTCCGCCAGAATACCGGACAGGGACTCGCGGATACTCGCTTCGTCGTCGATTATCAGGATTGTTTTCGCCATCGCTGTTTCGCTGCCGCCGTTTCATTGAAATTTGTCTGCCCATATCCAATATACCATGCCCTGTCGAGCAGGGGACATGGTTTTCTGTAACTACTCAGCCTGACGCCGGGATCAACAAACACCACGGAATGTAACTGTTCAGCAGTGCCGCGGATGCGCGAAAGAGGCCTGCAAAGTGTGCTTACGCACACGAGCAGGCCGATGACAAAGCAGATGCGGTGCTGCTGGACAGTTACAGGTTTTCTAGCCGTTGCCCAGGGGGAGCTCCACGATGAACCTGGCCCCCCGGGGCTCGTTGTCCTTGACTCGGATATAGCC
>DASWIU010000144.1:0-6702 GCA_036397515.1 Desulfurivibrionaceae bacterium
CGAGTCTGATGTTGAGGTTTTCAAGTCAACACGTAGGGATATCTCTTCGACCTTTTCTGCCCTCTTCAATCTGGTGAGCAAAAAAGCCATCATCGAATACAAGCGACAAAAGGCTACAGTGTAGTAAGGCTATTCATGGAACAACCGAGGGGACGATGGTTATCCGGGGACATAATACCCATTTCTCTTAAAAACAAACCGTAATTAGTATTATGTCCCCGGAATAGGCGAGCGGCAGCCAAGCGCCGGGGGATGACCACGAAAACTTGGCTGCTCTTAATCATCGAAAAGGAGCTTACCGATGAAAAAGAGACCACCTGATTACTAGACGGCAATGTAAGGAAATAGCCCGTAGGTCGGGTAGAGCGTTATCGCGAAACCCGACACAGCCAGGCATTATCATTGGAACTTGCCGGAAAACGACGACGATTTCACGATGTGTCGGCGGCAGACGT
The DNA here is from genome assembly GCA_036397515.1 of Desulfurivibrionaceae bacterium. GTDB lineage: Bacteria > Desulfobacterota > Desulfobulbia > Desulfobulbales > Desulfurivibrionaceae > Thiovibrio. Next base: position 456 of record DASWIU010000144.1, read on the forward strand.
TGTCGGGTTTCGCTTTGCTCTACCCGACCTACCCCTATCCCATCGTTCAGAGGTGGTGTGACATTTGCCTTCTAGACGGCAATGGGGCCAGGTCTTGAAAAAGCAGTTTTTCCGGTCGGAGGTTCGGACAGTCTGACTCAGGGGTGAATTCCAGGGACATCTTAACTTGATTATTCCCCCCCAGGTGAATTCAAAAAACCTCAATCCTCTTGCGATAATTTGAGCAATCTTTCACTCCACCAGACCACGCTCCCAGGCAAAAAAGAAGGGAGGGAGCTACCCGACATTTTGTTCTTGCCCACTCCCTCCCTCTTCATGAATGACATGCCCCGTTGTTATTCGGATTTTTTCGGTGTCTCCTTTTCCGTCTTGCTCGGAACAGTCGTCTCGGCTTCTTTTTGCTTATGTGGAGCACATCCACAACCGCAAATCTGCTGCTGCGGAATACAACCACAGCCACAAGATGCTTTTTGCTCTGCCATTTGTATCACCTCCTTTTTTTGTTAAGTGTTTGCGCAATGGCTTAACTATATTGACAAAAAAAACTTACTTCTCCGCCTCTATTTCGCTGACCCTTCCCCGCACTATGCTGAGTTCTTTTTGCAACTCAATTTCATATTTTTTTAATGCCTCCAGGCTGGCCTTACTCAGTTCCTTTTCTTTAAACCGGCCCGAACCCTGGCACCCACAGGAACAAACCTCATTCAATATTTCTCGACAACCCTCCATGGCATCTTCATTTATCGAATACGGAATCCAATACCCCTGCCTTTCACTTCGCACTAGCCCGGCTTGCTTTAATATCTTAAGATGTTGTGAAACTGCGGGGAGGGTTATGCCCAGTCTGTTTGAGATTTCTTTTACCCCTAACGCCCCGTTGGCCTTAAGAAGTTCAATAATTTTCACCCGTGTTTCCACACTGAGAACTTTAAATATTTCGGCGGGTTCGATAATCATACGATAAACCTATTAAGTAGTTGCGCGATGACTTAACTGTAATGAGCAAAATGGATCTTGTCAATTTTTTTTCTGATTGTCACTAATCTTCAGCTGGTTCTTTAGCGTCATTCCCGCGCAGGCGGGAATCCAGGCGATCCGGCTAATTTTTCTGGATTCCCGCCTGCGCGGGAATGACGGCGGTTATGTTGGGTGAAAAATAAAAACCGTGATTTGTCAATCAGTTGCCCTGTCTGTCTTGAATGTTGGCTGAAGTTGGATGGTAATCAGATTTCAAAAAATAAAAAAGATATAAAGGGCACACCAGAGGAGCGGGAGCATGAAGAAGATCCTACTGAGCATCACCCTGGTTTTAATCCTTTGCACCCAGGCCCTGGCGGAATCCTCCGTCTGGAAGGTCCAAAAAGACGCCTCCGTATTTTTTCTGGGCGGAACATTTCACCTGCTGCGTCCGTCGGACTTCCCTCTCCCGCCCGAATTCGAAAAGGCCTACCAAACCTCCGACCTCCTTGTTTTTGAAACCGATCTCGGCCACCTCAATGATGCCTCCGCGCAAGAGAAGTTGCTGTCGAAAGCCATGTATGCCGACGGCTCGACCATTGACAAGCACCTCTCCCCGAAAACCTACCGCTTGCTGAACGAATTTTGTACTGCCAAGGGCATCCCCCTCGAAAATCTCAAACACTTCAAGCCCTCAATTATTGCGGTGACGCTGTTATCGGTTGAGCTTGCCAAGCTCGGCGTTGCGCAACAAGGGGTTGACACGTTCTTCTATCAGTTGGCGACCCAGGACAACAAGGCCACGGAAGGGCTTGAGACCATCGATGAGCAAATCCAGTTCGTCGTGGGAATGGGGGAAGGGAATGAAGACGCGTTTATCACTCATTCCCTGAGAGACCTGGAGTCCATCAAGCAGAATTATGAAACCATGGTGGAGGCCTGGAAAAAAGGCGACATCAAGAAACTTGACGAGCTGTTTGTTGCCGGAATCAAAACAAAACTGCCGAAGCTTTACAAGGAACTGCTGGCTGACCGCAATGCGCAATGGCTGCCTAGGATCGAGGCCTATCGGGAAACCCCCAGGAAAGAGTTTATTCTTGTCGGAGTAGGCCATTTGGCGGGGCCGGACGGAATAATCGAAGCCCTGAGACGGAAGGGGTACACAGTCGAAAAGCTGTGAGCTGAAAGAGCCGCCATGAGTCCCGGCATCGCCCGAATACCCGGCTGAAGTTCAAAAAAATTGACGGTACCGCACCAATTCCGGGCTTTCAAAAGCACAATCGGGGGCAAATTGTGCTGCCCCTTCTTGCTCTATTGCCGAAAAATATGGGATACTCGATTAAACAATCATTTTTTCAGCGAGGAGAACACATGAAAACCGCGCAGCGATTTCTTGCCGTTCTGATCTGGGCTTTTTTCCCGCTTTTTCTCCCGGCCTGTTATGTGTATCCGACCGGCGGCGTGGCGGTGAGCCAACCGCCCGGCGGCGGGCCGCCTCCCCACGCCCCGGCTCATGGATACCGGAGACACCAGGAGTACCGGTATTATCCGGCGGCCCAGGTCTATTATTCCCCGGCGCGGAATGCCTATTTCTATCTTGACGGCTCCAGTTGGCGCATGAGCGTAACCCTGCCGCGCCATCTTGAAATCCAGCTGGACGACCCTGTTGTCATTGAAATGGACAGCGATGAACCGTACCGGGATTTCGACAAGCACCGGTCCCGATATCCCCCCGGCAAGTACAAAAAAAGACGATAACCCCCGGCCCGGGGGCTTCGAAACAACCTCGGACACCACCGTGGTATACCAAAAGCTGATTGCCGTGACGGGACAAGAGAAAACGCCCTCTTGTCCCCTTTCCTTTCCCCATACCAAAGGAGGTAGCTATGAAAAAGAAACTCTGTGTTGTCGCGCTGATGGCGAGTTTGATGTTCTGGGGCTGCAGCCAGGAGGGAAAACAAGCCGAGGCTCCGGCGCCGGAATCGATGACCGCTGTCGAACAGACCAAGGAGAAGGTGGCGGAAACAACCGAGGCGGTTAAAGAAAAGGCCGAGGCAGTTGGCGAAGCAGTGGAAGAAAAGACCAAGGCCGTTGGCCAAGCGGTGGAAGAAAAGGCCACGGCAGTTGGCCAAGCGGTGGAGGAAAAGACTGCCGTAGTGGTGGAAAAGAGCAAACAGACGGCAGCGGATATCAAGGCTGCGGTGATGGAAAAAAGCGGCCAGACAGCTGCCGACAAGCCCATGACCACGGTGGAAACAGTGGTCATCGACAACAAAAACGGCAAGGTCGTTCTCTCGCACAAGAAACACGCCGAGGCCCACGGCTGTATTGCCTGCCACGGCACCAAGAAACCTGGCCCGTTCGAGCTGGGCAAGGATGCGGCCCATGCCCTCTGCCAGGGGTGCCATAAGAAGAGTCAGGCCGGCCCCACCGGCTGCACCCAGTGTCATCAGAAAAAGGCCAAGGCCGTCGAGGGTTGTTGATTTTTTCGCGCTCCCCGCGACGGAAAATCAGATACCACCGGCAAAGCCGGTGGCTTATTGGGAGCGTCTCAAAGACGCCGACAAAACCGTGAGCCGCCCAAGGCGGCAACACTCTTTGCCTCCCCCTTTAACAAAGGGGGATTTTAAATGCCGGCATTGCACGAACCAGACCGCAAATCCCCCCTCACCCCCCTTTGTTAAAGTGGGGAATAAAGGCGCTACATGCACAGGAACACAGGAACACCCTGAACACGATTGCAGAAAAGGTCAAACCTTTAAGGTAACCCCCGGCAAAACCGGGGGTTACCTTAAAGAAATTAGAGGCAGATGCCCCTAATTTTCAAAGCAAAGGAGCGCCCTGTTTTCTCGCGAATTTTCCGAAAATCTAACACAAGGAAGGTCGATGGAAAGTATCCTCTGGTGGCATTGGATTGTTCTGGGCATTATTCTGGTGCTCATGGAAATAGTGGTGCCGTCATTCACTATTTTCTGGTTCGGCCTGGGAGCGGTGGTGACCGGCCTGCTGCTGGCCGTATTCCCCGAGATCTCGCTGAAGTGGCAATTGCTGGTGTTTTCCGTCTCCAGTATCGCATTCACCTTTTTCTGGTTCCGTTTTTTTGTGCCGCGGAAAAAGGCCACTGCCCGGCAGGCCGACGAACAGGCGGCCATCGGCCAGACCGGGATTGCCGCCACCCGGGCCCTGGTTCCGGGAGAGCTGGGCCGGGTGGCATTCTCCGTCCCGGTGCTGGGCGATGAATCCTGGATGTATCTGGCCGATGAGCCCATAGAAACGGGCAACCGGGTGCGGGTTGTCGAAGTGATCGCCGCGGACCAGGGGGATCGGATTCTCAAAGTGAAAAAAGTGCAGTAAGGCCGTTCAATCTTTACCGAAGGAGCCTCTTACAAAAAGAGAAAACACCCTTCGACAGGCTCAGGGCGAACGGTAAGCAGCTTGAAATCATGGTAGTTTCTTCCGTTCATGCTGAGCCTGTCGAAGCACAATAAACCATTTTGCAAGAGCCTCACGCAATTCAATCTTTACCGGAGGAATATAATATGGATGTGGGTCTCATTATTGTCGTTGCCATTCTGGTTCTTGTTTTTGTGACCATCAGCAACGGGGTCAAGATTGTGCCGCAGGGGTATGAGTATGTCATCATGCGGCTCGGCAAATATCATGCGACGCTGACGCCTGGGCTGAACCTGATCATCCCCTACATCGACACCATTGCCGCCAAGGTGACCAGAAAGGATATCTCCCTGGATATCCCCAGCCAGGAGGTCATTACCCGCGACAATGCGGTGATCATCACCAACGCCATTGCCTTTATCAACATCCACACCCCGCACAAGGCCATTTTCGGCATCGATTTTTATGAGCATGCCACCAGAAATCTGATCATGACCAACCTGCGGGCCATTATCGGCCAAATGGACCTGGACGATGCCCTCAGCTCCCGGGAACAGATCAAGATCAAACTCATCCAGGCCATTGCCAATGATCTGGAGGATTGGGGGTTGACGGTCAAGAGTATCGAGATTCAGGACATCAAACCATCGGCGACCATGCAGGCCTCCATGGAGCGTCAGGCGGCGGCGGAGCGGATCCGCAGGGCGGCCATCACCGAGGCCGAGGGCGAAAAACAGGCCGCCATCCTGACGGCGGAAGGCCAGAAGCAGAAAGCCATCCTGGAGGCGGAGGGCGGTCTGGAGGCCTCAAGAAGGGACGCCGAAGCCCGGGTCGTCCTGGCCCAAGCCACCAAGGATGCCCTGGCCCTGGTACAACAGGGGATCGGCAGCGAGCAGTTGCCGGCCCTCTATCTGCTGGGCGAGAAATATATTGCCGCCTTGCAGCAACTGGGCGTTTCCGCAAATGCCAAGACCGTGATCCTGCCCGCGGATCTGCCCGCGGCGCTCCAGGGGATGTTTGGCCTCAAGGTAGGAAAATGATATGATGTACCTAGAAAACAAGCAGGCATGAAATAGTAAACCGAAATAGTTTTCAAACCACGAAGCATGGCTGTTTAGCAGTGCCGCAGATGCGGTGCTGCTGAACAGTACAGTGCAGGAAGTCTTTTTCTAACCCCAAACAGAGGAGACAACCATGTCAGGAAGCGTCTACAAAATCATCGAAGTGGTGGGCACCAGCAGCGAATCCTGGGAGGCAGCGGCCCAAACCGCAATCGACACGGCGAGCAAGAGCCTGAAGGATCTCCGGGTCGCCGAGGTCCTCAAGCTGGACATGAAGATCGAAGACGGCAAGGTGACCGCCTACCGGGCCCGGGTTTCGCTTTCCTTCAAGTATCATCCCTAAGCTAAACGGGCCAAGGGGCGGATGCTGCCGCCGCCTTGGCCTTCCTTTGCCCGCCCCGCGCCAGATAAAAACACGGCCAAACCGATTCCATGCTCTACCGCATAGCCGCCGACTCCATACTCCTATTCCATCTCGCCTTCACTCTTTTTGCCGTGTTGGGGGGTTTGCTGGTGCTGCGCCACCCTGCCCTGCTTAGGGTGCATCTTGGTGCCGTGCTCTGGGGGGTGGTGATCGAGTTGGCGGACTGGATCTGTCCGCTGACGCCGCTGGAGAACTTTCTGCGGGAACGGGGCGGCGAGGAGGGGTATGCGGGAGGATTCATCGAGCATTACGTGGCCAGGTTTCTCTATCCCGAGAACCTGACTATTGAGCTGCGCTACCTGCTGGGCGGGGGGCTGATCGTGGTGAACCTGCTCATCTACGGCTATATCTTCTGGACGCGCCGCCGGAAACCCTTGTGATGAACTCTCTGTAGCCTTTCCTGCACTTCCTG
>DASWIU010000145.1:0-6217 GCA_036397515.1 Desulfurivibrionaceae bacterium
ATACCTGCGATTGCCCGGTAAGGCGGGAGATTTACCAGCGTTATAAGATCTGATCTTTCCCCGCTCTTCTTTATTGACCCGGCGATTAATTACGTCATGCCCGAATGCTTTCGTCGGGCATCCACCCCTCTGGATTCCTGCCGGCGCGGGAATGACGGTTTAGATGTTGAACCACCGCAGCAAGAGCTCAAATTCAGTTCTCCCCCAGTTCGCCTGCCCTGCCAACCCTGCTTATGGTTTCCCTCCGCGGTCCAGGCAACGGCGGATATCCTCCCGCCACTGTTCGATCTGTTCCCGATAAGGTTCCACCGAAGATTCCATTCCGCACCCCGTGCAGAGTACCTTGGCGTTGTGTCAGCGTCCGGACAGCACTGCCTTGCCCCCGCAGAAGAGGCAGGCAAGACGCGGTTCCGGGCCATCGGCCGGGGCTTCGGTTGGCGTGGTCACAGGTATTGCCGCAGGGTTATTTTTGGGTGGTTGCGGAGGCATGGTGAGGAAATATGGAACTTTCCGGAAGGATCGTCAACCCCAAAGTCCGTCAAGGGTTTTTCGCGGGGGCGGGGGAGGGCTGTCCGTTTGCCGCCCTGGCGTTGAAGAAAAAAAGTAACTATCCATCCTAAGGCAAAAAAAGCTAAGAATAATCCGGAACCGGAACTGCCCAGCAGTGCCGCAGATGCGCGTGTCAATTGTCGGCAGCAGTGTCCGACAAAGAGGTCCGCGAAGTGTGCATGTGCACACAAGCAGGCCGATGACAAAGCAGATGCGGTGCTGCCGGGCAGTTCCGAAAAAATCAATTTGCAAGGTGGTGGACACCGTGCTAGGTTGGCGAGGTCAGCTCCGGGAAGAGATTCCCGTCCCAATATTTTTTTTTCGGAATATTTTTGCCATGTCGGATAACGCCCATCCCAAGCCCCGCATCTATATCCTTGACGATGAAATCGTCACGGTCCGTCGCCTGGTCCAGGCCCTGGCCAAGGATGGTTACGTGGTGGAGGGCTTTATCTCCGCCGGGGAGGCAATGTCCCGAATTACCGAACATCCGCCCGAGGTGCTGGTCACCGATGTCCGGCTCAATGACGCGGACGGCCTGGAAATCCTCCAGCGGGTCACCATCCTCGCCCCCCAGACCAAGGTCATTCTGATGACCGGTTACGCCGCTGTTGACCATGCGGTCCAGGCCATGAAGGCCGGGGCCTTCCACTATCTGGCCAAGCCCTTTAAGCTTGAGGAATTGCGCAACACCATCAGTGACGCCCTGCGCTATCCCGGCACATCCGGCCATGATCTTGCGGACCCGGGCCCGGTCGACTGTTTTGCCGGGATCATCGGGCGCTCTCCGGTCATGCAGGAGATCTTCAAGACCATCCGCCAGATTGCCCCGCTCAACTGCAACGTCCTCATCCAGGGCGAGAGCGGCACCGGCAAGGAGCTTGTCGCCCGGGCCCTTCACCACACCAGCGACCGCGCCCGGCATCCGTTTATCCCCTTCAACTGCGGGGCGTTCAGCGAAGAGCTGGTGGCCAACGAACTTTTTGGTCATGAAAAAGGCGCCTTTACCGGCGCGGTCAGCACCAAGCTGGGGTTGCTGGAGGCGGCCCAGGGCGGCACGGTTTTTCTCGACGAGGTCGGGGAGATGCCCATCCCCATGCAGATCAAGCTGCTGCGGGTTATCCAGGAACGTACCCTCCTGCGGGTCGGCGGGGTCGCCCCGGTCAGCATCAATGTGCGGCTTATTGCCGCCACCAACCGGGATATCGACAAGATGATCGCGGCCGGCGAGTTCCGCCAGGATCTTTTTTACCGGCTCAAGGTGGTGATGATCAATATCCCGCCGTTGCGCAAGCGGCAGGAAGACATTCCTTTACTCGTGGAGCATTTTGTCACGCTCATCACCACCCAGTTCGGCAAGCCCGTGGTGCCGGAAATCGCCCCGGATTTTCTTGAGGCGCTCTCTTCGTACACATTCCCCGGCAATGTCAGGGAGCTGCAGAACATCGTGGAGCGGGCAGTGGCCCTTTCCCGCGAGCCCGTCCTCACGGGAAAGGATCTTCCTCCGGATATTTTCTTCGCGGGAATCCAGCCCCCTGTTCCTGAAAAAAACTCCAGCCACCTGAAGGCGTTGGAGCATGAGCACATCATCGAGGTCTATCGCCGCACCGGCTTCAACCAGACCGAGACAGCACGCCTGCTTGGCATTTCCCGCACCACTTTGTGGCGACGGCTCAAGGAACTCAACCTGATTTCCGAAAGGTAGCCGCTTCCGCCTCGGTTTTTCAAACCACGCAATCATGGTGTTTCAGTTGGAAACAATTGTTTCAATTGAAAAAAGCATGTAATTGCAGCGAGTTATTCGTTTGCTGTTTCAAAGGTGAACATTGGTCTTGCTCTCGTTATCCCTTGAAATCGGACAAAACAACCTGTAAACAACATGATAAGCCAGGTGGCATGGTTAGTGCTTTACGCTCCGGCAATGATTGCCGAACAAAGCATCTGAGGAGCGTCCATGGAAGCTGGTATCGCACTCCTCCTGACTGGCGCCAGCGCCGATCTTTCCGCCACCATCCATGCTGTTGAGCTTGCCCGGCGAACCACGAAAATCCTGCATGCTGTTTGCAGGGCGGATCGGACAGCTGATGGAAAAAGATCGGCGGCCAGGGAGAGACAGGAAGAATTTGTTTCCCTGGCCACCAAGTTCGCCAATCAGGAAGGAATAAGGATTCATACGCATATTCTGGAAAGGTTGACGGGGGAACCCCTGATCCGCTTTCTTTGCGCACACCGGATCTTCTGCCTTGTTCTCGGGGTCAAAGACAGGAAAGGATTCGAGCGCAAGACTAACTGGGTGAACCTGCTTCGCGAGCAGCTTCAGGCCAGCGAAAATTGGTATTTGCCGGATTTGTGGTCTGTTATCATGACGCCATGGGACGCATCAACACTTGAACATGCTATTTCAAAAATCAACAGCCGGACCTGAAGCCTCGATGCCGAGGGAATACTCCTCGGTGGACAGTGACAGGGCCGACATTTTCTCAACAGTATTGCAACACAAAAAGAAAGAGTAAGGGAGGAAGAAGATGTACATGTATTTGCCAATAGCCCTCACCAGTGTAAATTATCTGGTGGTAATGGGCCTGGGACTGGCGGTCGGGTTGTTGTCCGGCCTCTTTGGCGTGGGCGGGGGGTTTCTCATGACCCCGCTTCTGATGATGGTCGGCATCCCGCCGACAATTGCGGCGGCAACGGACGCTAACCAGATCGTGGCTGCTTCCGCTTCCGGAACCATTTCCCACTGGCGCCTCGGCAATGTGGATTTCAAGATGGGCCTCTATCTCCTGATCGGCGGGTTTGTCGGCGGTGCGGGCGGGGTTCAGGTGATCAAGATCCTGCGGGCCACCGGCGGCGCGGATTTTCTCATCAAGATGACCTATGTGGTTATGCTGGGTGGCGTCGGCAGTTTCATGTTCGTTGAAAGCCTCAACGCCATGCGGAAAACCAAGAAGGCTTCAGCCACAGCTGCTCCGGCGTCTGCCCCGAAGGAAAAGAAAGGCGGCTTCTTCGCGGCCTTGCCGATGCAGACCTACTTTGAAAAATCAGGGGTCACCCATTCGGCCCTGGTTCCGCTTTTTCTCGGCACCTTTGTCGGCGTGCTTGCCGCGATCATGGGGGTCGGCGGCGGCTTTCTCATGGTGCCGGTAATGATCTACATGCTGCGGATGCCCATGCATGTAGTGGTTGGAACCAGCTTGTTCCAGATTCTTTTTACCTGCATCGAGGTTACCTATCTCCAGGCCTATTCCAACCACACGGTTGATTTCATCCTGGCCATTATTCTGCTGGTGGGTTCCGTGTTCGGCGCCCAGATCGGCACCGTGCTGGGTCGTAAGCTCCATGGCGATCAGTTGAAAATCCTCCTTTCCATCATCGTACTTGCCGTCACCGTTAAGATTGTTCTCGAGCTGGTGATGGAGCCTTCCATTCTTCTTTCCTATGCGGGAGGCCACTAAAATGAAACGTGCCATTATGAATTCCACCCGATTTTTCATGGCCATGGCTCTGGCGCTGTTCGGCCTTGCCACCTTGTCCGTTCCCGCGGCCCAAGCGCTTACCTGCTCGGTCACGCCGGACAAGATTCCCATAACCTTTACCTATCATGGCGCGCAATTGGCAATCACCGGCCAGAGCGCGAGCACCGACGACCTGGTCGTTACCATCACCAGCGAACCTGTTGATACTGCCTTGAAAAACTATGAAAAGGTGGGCGGTCTGGTCTGGATGAAAAAGGGCTCCCTTGAATTCAAGGATGCACCTCGCGTGTATCTGTTAAGCAGCACCGCCGAACTGACCCGTATTCTGGACGCGGCGGAACTCAGCCGGAATCTGCTCGGCTTTGACGCCCTGCGCGGACATATCCGGATTGAAGACAGCAAGGGGAATCCCGCGGACGGAAAATGGTTCGACGAGTACCTCAAATTCAAGAAGAATGAGAATGTCTACGACATGCGGGAGGGGGCCATTGTCCGCCAGCATGGGGAAAACGGCAACACCTATAAGGTGGATGTTGCCTGGCCGTATCAAGCGCCTCCGGGAATATATACGGTGAATGTCCTTGCCGTCAGGAACGGCAAGGTGGTGGAACGGGCTTCGGCCAATATTGAAGTCAAGAGTACAGGGCTGGTTGCGGCCTTGTCAAAAATGGCCTTTGATCAGGCTGGATTGTATGGCATAATGGCTGTTATTGTCGCTCTGCTCGCCGGTTTGGGTGTGGGTGCAATCTTCAAGAAGGGTGGCGGCAGCCACTGATCTCATTTTTTAGTTTTTTTTTATACGGCGCGGGGGAGGTTAAGCAGATTCTTAATCTGCCCTCACGCCGTTTCTTTTTTCAGGAGCGCAACATATGGCCCTCCGTGATCTCCTGAAAGGTTTTTCCTTCCCTCGCTGGTTCACGCCCAAGGCCTGTCGGCCTCTGCCCCTGATATTCTCCCAGTTCCGCGAGGTGCTCAAGGCAAACAACCAGGCCCTTGAGATCATCGCCGACATGGGGGAGAAGCTGAGCGGCGAGTATCTTTTTGATCTGCGCTACGTGGAAGCCACGGTCGAGGAGATGATCGCGGCCATGCACCGCGCCATTGCCGCAATCAATATCCTGACCCAGGACCAGTGCGCCCCGCTGCATGGGGTGTTTATCCCCATGGAGACCAGGGTCCGGGCGATCCTCAACAAACGGGACGACCGGGAAGGCCCCCCCCTGCTCTGGCTTGCGGAGGTGGAGACCCGGCATTGGCCCCTGGTGGGCGGCAAGGCCGCGCATCTTTCCGAACTGCTCCACAACCCCAAGGTCCGGGTGCCGGAAGGGTTTGTCATCACCACTCGGCTGTTCCACGATCTGCTGGATCTGAACGGCTTGCGGCCGGAGTTCGATCGCTTTGAGCAGGCGCTGACCGAAACGGGCGTCAACGAAGACGAGCTGGAAATGCTGCGCCGGAGCCTGCAAAAAAAAGTGCTCCGCGCCGAGCCGCCCTCCGGCTTGCTTGAGACGCTGGCCGAGTCTCTTAGGCGGCTTGCGGCCGGCAGCGAACCCCCTCTTTTTCTCGCGGTCCGCAGCAGCGCCCAGGAAGAGGACATGGATTTCTCCTTTGCCGGGCAGTTTCATTCCGAACTGCAGGTTCCTCCCCAAGCCGAGGCGGTGTATCGCGCCTATCTTCAGGTGGCGGCCAGTCTTTTCGGCGCCAAGGCCATCCATTACCGCAGGCAGGTCTTCCCCGAAGGCAGTCCCATGACCATTGCCGCCTGCTGTCAGCGGATGATTATGACCAGAGCCAGCGGCATCATCTATTCCATTGATCCCATGGAGCCCGGCTCGCAGAGCATGGTGGTGGTCGGCGCCTTGGGCCAGGGACAGGCTGTGGTCGAGGGGCAGGTACCCACGGATTTTTTCCGGATCAGCAAGGGAGAGGTGCCGCGGGTCGTGGAGCGGGTGATCGCCGCAAAACACGAAGCCCTGCTGCCCACCGAGGGCGCGGCCGGCGGTCTTGCCATGCAGGCGGTGGCCAACGGCCAGAGCGAGGCGCCCTGCCTTGACGAGCAGACTCTTCTGGAGCTTGCCGGAGTCGCCCTGCATCTGGAAACCTTTTTCAAGCGGCCCCAGGACATCGAATGGACCGTGGACCCGCAGGGCGCTCTCTACATCCTGCAATCCAGACCCCTGTTGATCACGGAG
>DASWIU010000146.1:0-3244 GCA_036397515.1 Desulfurivibrionaceae bacterium
GCCGATGACAAAGCAGATGCGGTGCTGCTGAACGGTTACAGATAATCGGCCGCCACCGCGGCCAGCTCGCTCCGCTCGCTTTTGAGCAGGGTGATGTGGCCGTGGATCTTCTGCTGTTTCAGACGCTCCACCGCGTAGCTCAGGCCGTTGCTGCTGCTGTCGAGATAGGGGTTGTCGATCTGGTCGGGGTCGCCGGTGAGCACCATCTTGGTGCCTTCGCCGGCCCGGCTGATAATGGTTTTCACCTCGTGGGGGGTCAGGTTCTGGGCCTCGTCCACGATCACGAACTGCTTGGGGATGGAGCGGCCCCGGATATAGGTCAAGGCCTCCAGCTCCACCACGTGGGCCTGCAGGAGCTTGTCCACCTTCTGCTTGGCCGATTCGTCTGTTTCGTGCTCCTTGCGCTTGCCGCTCTCGGCCATGAGATAGGTGAGGTTGTCGAAGATGGGCTGCATCCAGTGGGCCAGCTTCTCATCCTTGTCGCCGGGCATGTAGCCCAGATCCTTGCCCATGGGAATGATGGGCCGGGAAACGAGAATCCGGTCGTAGCGCTTGAGAGAAAGCACGCATTCCAGGGCGGCGGCCAGGGCGAGCAGGGTTTTGCCGGTGCCGGCCTGCCCCACCAGGGTCACCAGCTGGATCTCCGGGTCCATCAGCAGCTCAAAGGCCATGCGCTGCTCCTTGCTGCGCGAACGGATGTTCCAGACCGTTTCGTATTCCTCGTGCAGGGGCCCCATCATTTCACTGCCCAGGGCGCGGGTCAGGGCGGTATGCTTTTCATCCGCCTCGTCCCGCAACAGGACAAACTCATTGGGCTTCAGATTGAGGCCTTCGCCGGTCACCTCTTTCTTCTGGTAAAATTCGTTGATCACGCTGCTCGGCACCCGCAATTCTCGCTGGCCCCGGTAGAGCTCGTCGATGTTGACCTTCTGTTTCTCGAAATCCATGACCTCGATGCCCAAGGCATCGGCCTTGAGGCGGGCATTGATGTCCTTGGAAACGAAGATGACCTTTTCCCCTTTCTGCAAAAGGGTGAAGGCCACGGCCAGGATCCGGTTGTCCGCCACATGCATGTCCAGGCCGGTGTCGACGCATTGGCCCTTTTCCATGTAGATCATCAGGGTGCCGCCGCTGTCCATGGAGACCCCTTCGCCCAGTTTGCCCTTCTGGCGCAAGCCATCGAGCTGGCGGATCACATGCCGGGCATTGCGGCCCAGCTCGTCGTTATGGCTCTTGAACTTGTCCAGCTCCTCGATGACCGACATGGGCAGAACCACGACATTGTCGGCAAAAGCGGTAATGGAATCGGCGTTGTGCAGGAGAACGTTGGTGTCGAGGACAAAGTATTTTTTCAAGAGGGCTCCTGGTTGGGAAAAGCGGCGGCCGAGGATGGCGGTTGGCAGAGGTTGCCCGCGGTGAGCGACCATATGGTCCCAAACAAATTAGCCCGTTACCCCGTTTCTTGGCAAGCAAAATGATGCGCGATAACCCTCGGCGGGCCGGACCTTTTTCCATCCCCTTTCCATGGGGAATGTGCTATGATAACGGCCATGAAAATCGCCCTGATCCAATACAATCCGCGCATCGGCGACTTTGCCGGAAATATCGCCGCGATCTTCGGGTGGCTGGAAAAAGCCAAGGCGGCGGGCTGCCAATTGGCGGTGCTGCCGGAGCTGGCCGTCAGCGGCTACCCGCCCCAGGATTTGCTTGAACGCCCCGCTTTTCTCGACGACCAGGACCGGGCCTTTGCCAGATTGGTGGAAAAAACCCGCGACCTCGGCCTCGGGGTGATCTGCGGCTTGGTCACCCGCAACCCCGGCTCCATGGGCAAGCCCCTGCACAACAGCGCGGTCCTTTTTGCCGGCGGCGAGGTGCTGTTCACCACCCACAAGCAGCTGCTCCCCACCTACGACGTCTTTGACGAGGCCCGCTATTTCGAGCCGGGCCACGGCAACTCCACCTTCCGCTACCAGGGGTTGCACCTGGGTCTCACCATCTGCGAGGATATCTGGAACGACAAAAGCCTCTTTCCCCGGCCCCTCTACGCCACCGAACCGGTGGGCGCCATGCTGGCCCAGGCCGACACCCCGGTGGATCTGCTGATCAACCTGGCGGCCTCGCCCTTCAACCTAGGCAAGGCGGCGATCCGGCAAAAGATCTTTGCCAACCTCTGCCGCTGCCGTCACCTGCCGTTTATCTATGTCAACCAGGTGGGCGGCCAGGATTCCCTGATCTTCGACGGCGGCAGCGTGGCCCTTGATGCCGACGGCGCGGTGGTGGCCCGAGCCGCCCGGTTTGCCGAAGACCTGGTAGTGGTGGACACCGACACCTGGCAGGGGGAGATGCACGGCACCGCCGACGGAGCCGAGGCGGCGCAGGAGACCGCCGAGGTCTGCGAGGCCCTGGTGCTCGGCACCCGCGACTATGTAACGAAATGCGGCTTCAACCGCGTGGTGATTGGTCTCTCCGGCGGGGTGGATTCCGCCCTCACCGCAGCCATCGCCGCCCGCGCCCTGAGGCCGGAAAACGTGCTGGGGCTGGCCCTGCCCTCGCCCTATTCCTCCAAAGAAAGCCTGGAGGATGCCGAGCAGGTGGCGAAAAACCTGGGTATCGACTTCCGCGTCCTGCCCATCACCGCCCCCTTCGAGACCTTTCTTGCCACCCTGGCCCCCATCTTTGCCGGGGCCGCCCCGGATGTCACCGAACAGAACATCCAGGCCCGCATCCGGGGCAATTTGCTGATGGCCATCGCCAACAAGCAGAAAAGGCTGCTGCTCTCCACCGGCAACAAGAGCGAAAGCGCCGTGGGCTACTGCACCCTCTACGGCGACATGAGCGGCGCCCTGGCCGTGATCTCCGACGTGCCCAAGCAGCTGGTCTACAGCCTGTGCCGCCACCTCAACCGGGACCAAGAGATCATCCCCGCCCGCACCATCGCCAAACCCCCCAGCGCCGAGCTGGCCCCCGACCAGCGCGACGAGGACGATCTGCCCCCCTACCCGGTGCTGGACGCAATCCTGGCCGCCTACCTGGAGGAGCACCGCTCCATCGCCGAGATCGTGGCCATGGGCTTTGCCCGGCCGATGGTGGAGGACGTGGTCCACCGCATCCTGACCAGCGAATACAAGCGCAAACAGGCCCCCCTCGGCCTCAAGGTCACGAGCAAGGCCTTTGGCCAGGGCCGCCGCTACCCCACCGCCGAAGGCTACCGCGAAGGTCAAGCCCTGCCATGAAACGCAAATCC
>DASWIU010000147.1:0-9677 GCA_036397515.1 Desulfurivibrionaceae bacterium
TCCGGAAAGACCATGACCAGCATCATGGTGGTGGGCACCAGGCTCATGAGGATGCCGCGCAGGGCGGTTTTCTGCCGGAAAAAGGGGATGATCAGCAGCATGGCCCAGAGCCCGCCCCAGACCAGGCGGGGATAGAGCCAGGAAGCGGTGAATTGCGGGCGCAACCCGATGCCCAGCATGGCCGTGATGCCGGCCTGCCCCAATATCCAAATATTAAGGCTGTCGATGAGCGCGCCGATGGCGCCGCCGGTAAAGGCGCCGCTGATTTTACGGACCATGGGAATCTCCTTTTTTTACAGGTTGTTGAAAGGCGCTCAGAAGCGAGCGCCCTGCAGGGTATTTTGATCGTAGCCCCAGCCCCGGCAGCTGGGCAGGTCGATGAGGATGAAATCCGATTTTTTTTCCGCCTGCAGCATGAGGTTTTTTTCCAGGTCTATTCTGGCTTGGTATTTAGGGAGCAACCGATTCCGGTTGACCACCAGGCTGCCCGAGGTGAGATAGAGGAAGATTTGGCGCTCTTCGGTGGTTTCGTAGCTGATGGCCCGGCCGGCATCGAGCTCGGCCCGGTAGATCGTGGCAGAGCTGTGAAAACGCACCGCCTCTTTGTGCCGCTGGCCCGAGGCGATGGGCAGCAACTGGTTATGCCACTCCTCTTTTTTGAAGCTGCGCTGGTCATTGGACGGGCGCAGGCCGTGTTTGTCCGGATAGATCCAGATCTGATACAAATGGACCGGCTTCTTGCCGACATTGTATTCCGAGTGGCTAAGGCCGGTGCCCGCGGACAGGCGCTGGACATCGCCGGCCTTGATGACGCTGGTGTTGTTCATGCTGTCTGTGTGGGTTATCTCGCCGTCCAGGACAATGGTGATGATCTCCATCTCCTCGTGGGGATGGGTGGGGAAACCCGTGCCGGGCATCACCACGTCATCGTTGAACACCCGCAGGGGGCCGAACCGGATGTTGTCCGGCGCGTAGTAATCGGCAAAGGAAAAAAGCCAGAAGGTTTTAAGCCAGCCGAAATCGCTGAAATGGCGGGCATCCCCGGCAATGGTTGCAATCATCCCTATTTCCCCTTCCGGCACCAGGCAAGAAAGATGGGGTATTCCCGCATGGTTGCGCCGTCCCCCTGTGGTTTTGCAATGGCGTGGATCTCTTGCACGCCGATCTCCCGGCCGCCGTATTTTTTCAGCATGGCCCGGACTGCCTCCGGGTCGATGCCGTGGTGGGCGACGCCGCTGTTGTCTTCATGGAAGGAGCCGTCTTCCGTGACCAGATCGGCAACGGCCAGATAGCCCCCCGGTTTCAGGGCGGCAAAAAACCGCTGCAACAGCGCTTCGAGGTCGGGGATATGGTGCAGGGTCATGCTGCTGATGACCAGATCGAAATTATTGTCCGGCAAGGGTTTTTGGGTCAGGTCATGGGCAAGGGTTTCAATGTTGGCGATTTTTTCCTCCCCGGCCTTCCGGCGGAGAACCTCCAGCATCCGGGGCGAGGTGTCAACGGCCATGATGGTTTTGACCTGGGGGCTCAAGATTCTGGAGACCAGGCCGGTGCCGCAGCCGTATTCAAGAACCTGCATGGTGTCGGCGAGGGGGATCGCCTGTCGGATCGCCTCGGCCACCTTGCGGGCAAGGGCGACGCGTTGCGGTTTCTCTTCCCAGTCCGCGGCAGCCGCATCGAAGCGTTTTACATTGTCGGCGGGGATATGTTTCGGGTCGGAGGCCATGAGCGTGGGTTCCAGTGGGTTGCTTTGCAGATGCAGGACAGGGGGAATGAACGGGTTGTCCGCGCCTGATTTTTCGCAAGGTAACCATTGTTTGAAATCTCGGCCAGCTTTTTTCCATCCGGTTTAAAACTGGGGTGGTGGAGAGGGCGGAAAAAACGTACAATGGCCTTATGGCGACAGTGCGGTCAGAGGGGAAAAAAAGTGTTCAGGCAAAAAAACAGACTATGAAAGAGATTAATCATTCCTCCCTGTTGGCCATTCGACCCTTGTCCTATCAGGGGGAGCAGGTTCTCCACAAGCGTTGGCCCGCATTTCTTCAGGCCCTGCGCGGTCTCTTGGTGCAGGTGGGGATCGAGGCCCCGGAAAGCACCGCGGACCTCTTGCTCATTTATTATGACGAGCCCTTTGCCGCCCTGAGCACCTTTTTCGAAAGCCTGGAGTCTCTCAAGAAACAGCAGTGGCAAGCAGAGTGGGGCGCGGTTCCCATCCAGGTTATTTTGCATCTGCACCGGAAAAAAGATCCGCCTCTCGATTTCGCCGAGGCCGCGGCCCCGATCTGGGGGGTGGTGCAGCAGGAGATCCTCCATGTGACCCGGGCCTTGAAGCTGCAGTGGAATCAGCTTTTTGCCGGCAAAAAAATGCCTGCCCATCAATTTGCGGATGCCGGAGACGGGTTGTTCCAGCTGACTTTTTCCGGCGATCTCAGCCAACTGAAACGCGAGCGGCTTTTTACCGGCAGGTTTCTGGCCACCAAAGGCGCCTGTTCGGAGTGCTTTTACTGCGGCATGGCCAATCATACCCCGGCCCATTGCCCCAGCAAACAGCTGACCATGGACACCCGCGGCCTCAATATGGTCGGCTACCTGCCTCTTCCTGAAATCGACGGACTGTTCAGCCGGGTCATGGGTGAGCAGAAAAAAATGGTGGAGCTGTTGGCCACCAATATCGATGCCGCCCAGATCCGCAACGACCCGGCCTTGCAGGTGTATGTGGCGTATTTCGACATGTATCTCATTTACCAGCCGCGTTTCTTGACTTACTCCACTTTTTCCCTGCTTTCGACCTGGGACGGCGGCGGAAAAACCGGCCGGGTCAACGTGGACAGTCGCAATCTGCTTACCGGCTTCGATTGCCTGCGGGTTGGCCAGTACAAGCAGGCCTTTGACTTCATGAAGGCAGAGAGCCAGGCCATGGGAGGCAAGCAGTTCTACGCCACCCTCGGCCAGGCTTTTATCGCCCTGGAGCGGGGCCGAATGGGGGATATGGCCCATTTTCTGGAAATGGCCAACAGTACGGCCAGCACGGAGAAGGAAAAAATCTATATCACCCTTCTTTTTGCCAGATTTCACAGACTGACCGGCCAGCACTGGAAGGCGGAACAGTTGGTGGGCTCGGTGGCCAATCTCTATGTCGATTGTCCGGAGATTCAATACAGCCTCATTCAGGCGAAGATCCAGGATGGTCTGGGGCAACAGCAGATGCAGCTGCTCCGCAAGCTGGTTGTCGGCGACCGCCGCTATTTCATGATCGCCCTCATGGACCCGGCCCTGCTGGCAGCCAACAGCATGGTGGAGAATGTCCTTTCCGGGCTGCTCGAACAGAAAAACAAAGAGGCGGGGGAGAACCTGGCCGAGGCGAAAGACGCGGTGGCGCAGTTGCAGGCGTGGTTCGGCGAGGTGGAAGACGAGGAGCTGACGACCAACCTTACCATGCTGGCCAATCTGGAAGTACAGTTCCGGCGGCACGGCGTCTACGATGTTCTTGATGTCGCGGATCGGGCCAAATCCTTGAGCATGGCCTGTCCCCGTTTGCGCGAGACAAGGCTTGAGGAGTTGAACATCAAGGTGGATGCGGCGGCCGTCGCCTGGGTGGATTACAATACCTTCTGGCAGGAATATCCCTACCAGTCTTTCTTTCGGGATTTTAGAAACCTGCTCTTTTCCGGCAAGAGAAAATTTGTCGAAGCCAGGAGCCTTGCCGGAGAGAGTTTGGCCATGGGCAGGGAGCGCCTCCAGACCGGCCAGGGCCAGGTCGCGCTTCTGACCGGGATGGTCGATCGGATGCTGAAGGTGAAGCTGGCTCTGGACACCCTGGTAATGTTTCTTAAAAAACTGGTAGTGGCGGAGCTGGCGTTTAGTGCGCTGGCCTTTCTCGTGCTGCCGCTCATCACCATCGCGCTCTCCGGTGTGCTTGACCCGGATCTTGTCCGGCTGGTAAAAAATCCCCAGATCCAGAAGGGCGGGATGGTTATTCTCACCCTGTTTCTGGCGCCGTTTTTCGCCTTGGCTCTTACCATCCGTTCCATGTCCGAGCGGTGATGGCGCCCATCTCCGGCGGAGCGGTGGACTTTCAAAGATGCCTGTCCGCCGGGCGGGGCAGGAGATATGGGAAACATGCAGGAGCCGTTGGCCTTGTCTGTCTGCTGCTCCTGTCTTGCTCATGTTCCAGGCCGGAGCTTTTTGTCCGGCAAAGGGGGAGACCAATGGCAGCCACCTCGACCATGCAGACCTTTATCGACCGGCAGCTGGCGCAGGGAAAAACGCCCAACCGGCTTATCCATGAAAAAAGCCCCTACCTCCTCCAGCATGCCTTCAACCCTGTGGCCTGGTTTCCCTGGGGGGATGAGGCTTTTGCCTTGGCGGCCAAGGAAAACAAGCCGATCTTTCTCTCCATCGGCTATTCCACCTGCCACTGGTGCCACGTCATGGCCCACGAATCCTTTGAAAACCCGGAAACAGCCAGGCTCCTCAATGAATATTTTGTCTGCATCAAGGTGGACCGGGAGGAGCGGCCCGATCTCGATCAGCTCTACATGGCCGCGGTGCAGGCGCTGACCGGCCGTGGCGGCTGGCCCATGTCGGTGTTTCTCACCCCGGATCTGCAGCCCTTCTACGGGGGCACCTATTTTCCGCCCGAGGGTCACCACGGGTTGCCAGGCTTTGCCGAGGTTTTGGAAGCGGTGCATGAGGCCTGGCACAACCAGCCCGAGAAGATTTTGGAGTCGGCGGCCAAGATTACCGGCCATCTCCGCGAAAAGGCCACGGATTCCGGGGAAGCAACCATCGACCCGGAGATTTTTGCCAAGGCCTTCCGGCAGATCGGGGCGGAATACGACCCTGCCTTCGGCGGCTTCGGCCGGGCGCCCAAGTTCCCCCGGCCCGTGCTGTTCAACTTTTTGCTGCGCCATGCCGCGCGCACCGGCGAACCCCAGGCCCTGAACATGACCTATGTGACCCTGCGCAAGATGGCGGCCGGCGGGATGTACGACCATCTCGGCGGCGGCTTTCACCGGTATTCGGTGGATGGGCAGTGGCGGGTGCCCCATTTTGAAAAGATGCTTTACGACCAGGGGCAACTCGCGGCCGCTTATCTCGAGGCCTTTCAGGCGGGGCAGGACCCTTTTTACGCCAATGTGGCCCAGGATATTCTCGATTATGTCCTGCGGGACCTGACCAGCCCGGAGGGGGGCTTTTATTCGGCGGAGGATGCCGACAGCGTTCAGGCCGGAAATCCCGAGGTGCATGGGGAAGGGTTGTTTTATCTGTGGACCAAGGAGGAGATGGTCTCCCTCCTCGGCCGGGAGCACGGGGAGATCTTCTCTTTCCATTACGGCGTCCTTGAAGCGGGCAATGCCCTTGATGATCCCCAGCAGGAGTTTGTTGGAAAGAATATCCTCTATGTCGCCCACCCCCTTGGCGAGACCGCCGAACGATTCCGCCTCCCGGAGGAGGAGCTGTCCCGGCTGCTCGAACGCTCCCGGCAGAAGCTCCAGGCGGCGCGGGAGCAAAGACCCAGGCCGCATCTCGACGACAAGATCATCACCTCCTGGAACGGCCACATGATCAGCGCCCTGGCCCGGGCGGCCCAGGTGCTGGGCGAGAAGCGCTACCTGGCCGCGGCCGAACGGGCCGCCGGTTTTATCCGGGACAAACTGTATGATCCGGCCTCCGGCCTGCTTCTCCGGCGCTATCGGGACGGGGAGGCGGGGCTTAACGGGCAGCTCGACGACTATGCCTTTCTGGTCAACTCCCTTCTCGACCTCTACGAGGCCTCCTTCGACATTGCCTGGCTGCAGTGGGCCACGGCCTTGACGGAAAAACAGATTGCCCTGTTCGCCGACGAAGAGCTGGGCGGCTTTTTTGAAACCTCCGGCGCCGACCAATCCGTGCTGGTCCGCCTCAAGGCCGATTATGACGGGGCCGAGCCCACGGGCAACTCGGTGAGCGCCCTCAATCTCCTCCGGCTTGCCTGGATAACCGGCAAGGAAGAGTGGCTTAAACGAGGTGGGGCGACCATCGAGGCCTTCGGCAACAGGCTGAACGAATATCCCCCCATCCTGCCCCAGATGCTGGTGGCCCATGATTTTAAGGGGAGCAAGCCGAGGCAGATCGTGGTTGCAGGCAAGCTCGGCCGGCCCGATACCGAGATCATGCTCGCCATGATCCGCAAACGTTTTTTGCCCGGCAAGATCGTCCTGCTGGCCGATGGCGGGCCAGGCCAGGAATTTCTCCGGCAATACCAGCCCATGCTGGCGGAGCTGCCCGCGCAGGAGAACAAAACCACGGTGTATCTCTGTGAAAACTTCAGCTGTCAGCTGCCGACCTCTGATTTGGCTGAATTGGCAAAACGGCTTGAGGCCCTGGAAAAAACGGTGCGCTGAACCATTAAAGGCTATGTTGGGATGCACTATTCCGCCCAGGGGAGCGATTGTTTGTCCCGCTTCCGCAACCGGCTGAAAAACCTTCCGCTTTTCTTGACTTTTTTTTAGGATCACGCCTCATATTGGTGTACGATGTTGAAGCGATGGCCTATTCTCAGGCCCTTCGCAGGGCTGCAAATTATGCGCCGGTTTTTTGCCGGATGTTTGAACGATACTTGACAGGGGACTTATGAAGGCTGAATATCTGAATCCTTTCGTGCATGCCACCAGAAATGTCCTGGAGACCATGGCCCATACCAAACTGACCAACCAGAAGCCGCATCTCAAGGAAGGCGTGTCCACCTACGGCGATGTGACCGGCATCATCGGCATGGCCTCCGAAAGCGTGGAGGGCAGCATGACCATCAGCTTTCCCTCTGCCTGTATCCTGAAGATCGTTTCCCGGATGCTCATGGAAGAGCCCAAGACCACCATTGACAACGACATTGTCGATGCGGTGGGTGAGATCACCAACATGATCTGCGGCGGCGCCAAGGCGGAATTCGGCAAGCTCGGCATGAGCTTCAACCTCGCCACCCCGACCATGGTCACGGGCAAGGGGGTGGAAATCCACCATCACTCCGACGTGCCGATCATCGTGCTCCCCTTTGAAACAGACTGCGGCACCTTTGTGCTGGAAGCCAATCTGGCCAGTAAATAAGAAGGTAAAAGGAGCAAGGTAAAAGGTTAAAGGGGGGCAGCGTTTTTTTTATCCCCTTCGCCGAAAAATCCTTGCCGGAGGAAGATGGGAAAAGTTTCCTTCAGCCTTCAGCCTTCAGCCTTCAGCCTTCAGCCTTCAGCCTTCAGCCTTCAGCCTTCAGCCTTCAGCCTTCAGCCTTCAGCCTTCAGCCTGTTTTAAAATATCCTCAAGAGCGGGTTGCAGCTCTGGAAAACGGAAAGAAAATCCGTTTTCCCGCAGCACGCCCGGTATCACTCGGCATCCCTCAAGCACCACCGAACTCAGTTCCCCCAAAGCCAAACGAATCGCAAATCCAGGCGCTGCCAGGAAAGTCGGCCGGTGGAGGGCCTGGCCCAGGCATTTTGTAAATTCCTCGTTGCGAACCGGGGTGGGGGCGCTCAGATTCACCGGGCCGCGGATCTCCCGGTTTTCCATGAGAAAAACCAGGGCGCTGGTCAGATCATCCAGGTGAATCCAGGGGAACCATTGCCGGCCATGCCCGAGTTTCCCCCCGAGCCCGAGGCGGAAAGCGGGAAGCATGGCCCCAAGCGCCCCGCCGTTTTTACCCAGCACGACCCCGGTCCGCATCAACACCACCCTGGCTTTCCCTTGCGCCCTGTTCGCCTCTTTTTCCCACGCCTGACAGACCGAGGCGAGAAAACCCGCGCCGGGTGGGTCTGTCTCCTGTTTTTCCTCGTCCCGGCAAAAACCATAGAACCCAGAGGCGCTGGCATTGATCAGGGTGAGAGGGGAGTCGGCTTGGGCGGGAATGGCCTCGACAATGTTTCTGGTCGCGGCAACCCGGCTGTGCAGGATCATCTGTTTTGCCGCCGGGGTCCAACGGGTGAAGATGGTTGCGCCGGTAAGGTTGATGATCACCTCATGACCGGCCACCTCCTGCTGCCAGGGCCCGGCAATGAGCGGCGAGCCGGGAACCAGGCGGACCTGGGCGGAGAGATCGTCGAGCTTGGCCGGGTTTCTGGCCAAGGCGGTAACGGCATATCCTTGCTGAAGAAGTTTTTTGATGAGAGCCTGGCCGATAAAGCCGGTGCCGCCTGCGATGAATATGTTCATGGCTTCCTCCTAGGTGTGGCGTTCCGGGTTTGGCTTAAAACCAGGGTTTGATGGGCTATCGGGAAAACTCGTCACCCCGGCGAAGGCCGGGGTCCAGCCTTGCTGCAACTGCCCGAGAAGACTGGATTCCGGCCTTCGCCGGAATGACGGAATCCAGGGTTGGGTTGTTGCGGGTCCATCATTGAGGGGAAGTCCCGTCTTGAATGAGCATCATCTTCCGTGCCCGGCTCAGCCTCTTGATCCGGCCTTCCCGTTGGGTCGCTGTGCCTCTGGAGGCGGCCTCTTCCACGTAGACCAGCTGCACCGGCCGCCGTCCTCGGGTGTATTTCGCCCCCTTGTCCGCGGAGTTGTGCTCTTCCACTCTGCGGGTCAGATCCTTGGCGATCCCGCAATAGAGGGAGCCATCCCGGCAGCGGACCAGATAGACAAACCAGGCTGAGGAGGAATCCGCCATCAGCCGCCACCCTTTTTCGCCTGAAAGCCAAGGCGGATAAGCTCCGCCAGCACCACCTCCCGCTGGTCGCCCTGCACCTCGACAACCCCGTTTTTCACGGTGCCGCCGCTGCCGCACCGCTGCTTGAGTTGCTTGGCAAGGGCGGCAAGCTCCGGCTCGGTCAAGGGCAAGCCGGTGATCAGGGTCACACCGCTGCCTTTGCGGCCCTTGGTTTCCCGCGAGACCCGGACGATGGAGTCGCCTTTTGGTGGGGCCTTTTTTTGCCCGCAGCTGCACTGGGCCACGGGCCTGGCGCAGTTCGGGCAGGTGCGGCCATGTTCCGTGGAGTAAACCAAGCCGGAAGCTGCGGCTGATTTCTTACGCATGGTCATTCTCTATTCTACCATCTTTAGCATCCCATCGATGGTGGTGAGCCCGCCGAGCCAGAAGGCCGGGTCATCCAGATCGACGCCAAAGGGCTTGAGCAGCTCCGCCGGGGTGTTGCTGCCCCCGGCGCGCAACAAGTCGAGGTATTTGGGGACAAAGGCAGCCCGGTCTTCCTGATAGAGGTTATACAGCGCCAGGACCAGCAGCTCGCCGAAGGCATAGGAATAGACATAGCCCGGAGTGCTCAGGAAATGGGGGATGTACGACCACCAGATTCCGTAGTCCTCCCGCAGGCTGACGGAATCGGCGAACATGGCCCGCTGGGTGGTGAGCCAGTGACTGGCCAGCTCTTCCGGGGAGAGTTCGCCGCTCTCCCGCCTGGCGTTGTGCACCGCATGCTCGAAGCGGTTCATGGAGACCTGGCGGAAGACCGTGGCAAAGATGGATTCGAGCTTCTGGCAGATAAAGGCCCGCCGTTCTTCCGGGTTGGTCAGGAGCTTGACCTGGGAGTTGAACAGGAGCAGCTCGGCGAACACCGAGGCGGTCTCGGCCAGGACCAGGGTGGTGGAGGAGTTGTAATAGCCGTTCTTGGCGGCCAGGTACTGGTGCACCCCGTGCCCCAGCTCGTGGGCCACGGTGGAGATGTCGCGCAGGCTGCCGGTGTAGTTCACCATTACGT